>NZ_JAFMOZ010000095.1:0-32954 GCF_019049615.1 Rahnella sp. BCC 1045
GTTAATTTTTCAATATAAAAGCAAGCTTCAATAAAAATCACCTCGTTGTGTCCTCGATAGACAACCCACCTCAAATTGTATGCCGCCTGACAGGGCGGCATTCTTTTATGCATGAATACATCCATCCCAAACAATGACATTCCGCGCCTGCTGCGCAATCTGATCCGCATTGGCACCGTTGCGGAGGTGGATTTAGTTGCGGGCACCTGTCGCGTCAACACCGGCGGCAACGTCACCGACTGGCTGCACTGGCTGACCTCCCGCGCGGGGCGTTCCCGTACCTGGTGGGCACCGTCTGCCGGTGAACAGGTTGTGTTGTTCTGCCTGGGCGGCGAGCTGGATACCGCCTTTGTGATGCCTGGCATTTTCTCTGATGACTTTCCTGCGCCGTCAGCGTCAGCCGATGCCTTACACGTCACGTTCCCTGACGGCGCAGTGATCGAGTACGAACCCAAAACCGGCGCGCTGCTGGCTACCGGCATCAAGTCAGCCACGGTGAATGCTGCGGACAAGGTGGGGGTGACTGCTCCGCTGATTACCTGCACGGCAAAAACCCGCATCACGCTCGACACGCCGGAAGTGGTCTGCACCAACAAACTCACCACCGGCACTATCGAGATTCAGCAAGGCGGCACGATGACCGGCAACCTCACCCACTCCGGCGGCAGCATCACGTCAAACGGCGTGGTTGTTCACACCCATAAACACGGCGGCGTCCAGACGGGCGGCGGTCAGACGCAGGTGCCGTCATGACTAACGCCAAATACATCGGCCTGGCTTCGGATACGGGGCGCAGCGTCGAAGACCTGGCACACATTCAGCAGTCAGTCAGCGATATTTTGCGCACGCCCGTCGGTTCCCGCGTCATGCGCCGTGACTATGGTTCATTGCTGTCTGAACTGACTGACCGCCCGCAGAACGTGGCGCTGCGGCTGCAAATTATGGCGGCCTGCTACAGCGCGATCCTCAAGTGGGAGCCACGCGTCAGCCTGACCGGCATCACCTTTGAAACGACGTTCGACGGGAAAATGGTGGTGGATATCACCGGCACCCGCAAAGACACGTCCGCCGCGATATCCTTAACCCTACCCGTGAGCTAAACCATGGCAACTATCGACCTGAGCCAGTTACCCGCCCCCGACGTGGTGGAAGTGCTGGATTACGAAACCCTCCTGGCGGAACGCAAAGCCACGCTGGTCTCCTTGTACCCCGAAGACCAGCAGGCCGCCATCGCCCGCACGCTGACCCTGGAGTCTGAGCCGATGGTGAAACTGCTGGAGGAGAACGCTTACCGCGAAGTGATCCTGCGTCAGCGGGTAAACGAGGCGGCGCAGGCGGTGATGCTGGCTTATGCCTCCGGTAATGATCTCGACAATATCGCCGCCACGTTCAGCGTGGAACGCCTGACGATCACCCCTGCCGATACGGTCAGCGTGCCCGCCGTGGCGGCAGTGATGGAAAGCGATGCTGATTTGCGTATCCGTGCGCAGCAGGCTTTTGAAGGGCTGAGCGTGGCCGGTCCGGTCGGCTCCTATGAGTATCACGGACGCTCTGCTGACGGGCGGGTGGCGGACATTTCAGTCATCAGTCCGTCGCCTGCCTGCGTGACGATTTCCGTGCTGGCACAAACCGGCAACGGCACCGCGCCCGCTGACCTGCTGTCGGTGGTTCAGGCCGCACTCAATGACGAGAACGTGCGCCCCGTGGCTGACCGCGTGACCGTGCAGTCGGCAACGGTGGTGAATTACACCATCGACGCCGTGCTGTATCTGTTCCCGGGTCCGGAAGCGGAGCCCATCCGCGAAGCCTCTGAGGCAAAACTGATTGCTTACACCACGGCGCAGCACCGTTTAGGCCGCGACATCCGGCTGTCCGCCATCTATGCCGCGCTGCACGTTGAAGGCGTGCAGCGGGTGGAGCTGAAAAGCCCTGCCGATGACATCGAGCTGGATAAAACGCAGGCGTCGTTTTGCTCCGCGTACACCCTGAAAGTGGGCGGCTACGATGAGTGATCGCCTGCTGCCCGTTGGTTCCTCTGTTCTTGAGGTTGCTGCTGCTGATGCCTGCGCCGCGCTGGAAAACGTGCCGGTGCCGCTGCGGCAGCTCTGGGATCCGCTGACCTGTCCGGCGAAGTTTTTGCCGTACCTGGCGTGGGCGCTGTCGGTTGACCGCTGGGATGAAAACTGGCCTGTCTCCACCAAGCGTCGCGTCATTCAGTCGGCGTGGTTCATTCACTGCCATAAGGGAACCCTCGGTGCCATCCGGCGCGTGGTGGAACCGCTCGGCTACCTGATTAACGTGACCGAATGGTGGGAAACCAATGACGAGCCTGGCACGTTTCGCCTGGATATCGGCGTGCTGGAAACCGGCATCACTGAAGAAATGTATTTAGAGATGGAAAGGCTGATTGCCGACGCCAAACCGGCCAGCCGCCATCTGATCGGACTGACCATCACCCAGGATATTAAAGGTGATGTTTACATTGGCGCGGCGCAGTACACCGGCGAACTGCTGACCGTTTACCCCGCATAAGAGGACGCTATGAGCACATTTAAATCCGTCGTCACCACGCTCGGCCAGTCGCGTATCGCGGCCGCCATTGCGGCGGGGACTGACATCAACATTACGCAGCTTGCCGTCGGTGACGGTAACGGCAAGACGACCACGCCCGTCGCCACCCAGACCAAACTGGTTAAAGAGGTGTACCGCACGCCGCTCAACTCCTTAAAGCGCGATCCGACGCATGGTAACTGGGTGATTGCTGAGGCGGTTCTCTCCGCTAGCGTCGGCGGCTTCTGGATGCGCGAAATGGGGCTGTTTGCCGACGATGGCGCGCTGATTGCCGTCTGCAATATGGCGGACACTTACAAGCCGACCCTGGCGGAAGGTTCAGGCCGCACGCAGACGCTGCGGATGGTGATTGCCGTCAGTAACACCGAAGTCATCAGCCTGCTGATCGACGACTCGGTGATTATGGCAACGGAGCAGTATGTGAATGACCTGCTGGCAGCGCATGAAAAATCCCGCAACCATCCCGACGGCACGCTGACGGCAAAAGGTTTTGTCCAGCTCAGCAGCTCGGTCAGCAGTACCAGCGAAGTCCTGGCCGCGACGCCGAAAGCGGTGAAGGCCGCCAACGACAATGCGAATACACGCGTACCCTCCACCCGCAAGGTGAATAATAAGCCGCTGAGTGCCGATATTACCCTGGAGGCGACGGACGTCGGGGCAATGAGCAATCTGATGCTGGCAACGGACACGACGAAGGTTAAGCGTCTTGATGACCCGTCCATTATTGACGTCACGAATCCCATCAGTATTTCTGCCACGTTTGAAGACCACCCTCTGGGGGCGACCTATGTCGTTGCCGGTCAGTTGCACAACTGGCGGCGCTACTGGGCGGCGGGTGCGGCAGCCTATCAGCGGCTGATTAATAACGACGGGCAGATTTTTGAGCGCATCGGTTCATACACTGCGGCGGGCGGCTGGAAGTGGTTCCTCAGCGACAGCGGTTATCCGTTCGGCTGGCGGAAAATTATGGACAGCGGCAGTATGACGCTGGCGGACTTAACGCGGCTGGGCGTCGCCCGATCGGGTGAAAACGCGGATATTACCGGCCTCAGCAAACTTACCAGTATTGCGTCCAGCGTTAAAATGGCGGCTAACCTGGAGGTCGCCAGTTCAATCCAGGCGAATTACCGGATGGCTGTTTTCCGGGCAAATGATTATGAAGCCTATATGTCATTTACCAGCCGTCTCGGTTCAGTCTCGGCGAACAACTTACCCTCTGCATTAACGTCCATGGGGAATGTTTATTTTCGTCTGCCTAACACGCTGACAGACACCGACCCGCACGCTGGGCGCGCGCTGGGTGGCCTGTCCGCTGCGATTTATCCGGCAGGCGAAGGCGTGATGCGCATGGATGCCAGGGATGAAACAGGCACCATTAAAGCCCGCATCGTCTGCGACGGACAGACCGACAGCGTACAAATCGCAAACGGCGTGTTGCGGCCTGAATCAGGTATTACCCTTTCCTCTACTAACGCGAATTCAGTGATCCGCGGGCGTAACGATGCCGTCATTCTGCGCGACCATAACAACGGCAATGTCACGCTTTCAGCCAGTGTGAAAGATGCAGGCTCCGGCGTCGGCGGTACGCTGTATCTGGGATATAACAGGGATACGGCCAACATCTACACGTCGGCGGTTTCCATTGATTCGCCGCTGACAATCAATGACACCATGAAGGCGGTAGGCGATGCGACCTTTGCGGCCGGGATGACCGTGGCCGGAGAAGTCAGTTTTAACGGCCTGGTGAAATTCAACCGGCATGACGCTACCTGTCAATTTAGCTCGTCAAATGCGGCACACCCGTTAATCAACGTGAGCTACTCCAGCGCCGGTAACTTTGGTTTTTGGGATGCCACTGGCGGCAGGTGGGTACTTCGTAAAAGAGCGTCGAACCTGACAGACGGTACGGCGGATAATTGGGTGATGGACAGCGGGCTTGAAATCGCCGGTGCGTATGGCCTGACATTATCGACGGCGCTGCCTGTTTCCAGCGGGGGCACAGGTGCAAAAACCGCAGCTGATGCAGTAAAGAATCTCGGTGCCCTCCCAGCAAACGGCACTGCCGTCGCCGCGTCCAAACTCGCCACCGCCCGCAAAATTGCCGGTGTGGCGTTCGATGGCACGAGTGACATTTCACTTAATGCTGACAACGTCGGGGCATTTCCCCGCGCCGGTGGGGATGTAAAAGGCGGTGTTACCGCGAATTTTCTGCGTGCAATAACCCTTCCTCAGCCAGGCAACGGACAAGGGACATATCTGGGATGGAATGAGAGTAACGGCCAGGGCGAATCTAACTTTGTTAATAACAAAGGCGGCGGTGTGGGCGGATTCGTTTTCCGCACCGTTAACGTCAATAACTCCGTGCAAACGGGGTACGTCAGAATTTCCGGCACGGGAGACCTGAGCACGCAGGGGAATTTGTACACTGACGGCGGCGGGATTTATGAGATGGGGCAGCGTGTATCAACTCAGAATGATGCGCAAAACCGTGCAAATAATGCGGAAAATAACGCCCGCAACTGGGCTTATTCAAACTGCGTGCAGGATATCCGTTTCGGCACATCCTCAGAGTTCAAAGAACGCAGCAACAATGAAAACATGAACGGCGGCGTGATGACGTCCTTCAAAGATGCAGGCAGCTCTAACTATTGGATCCGCATGCGTCCTTTGCAGAAAGCCGTCGGCGGCAACTGGTATACGGTGGGTTATGTATGAAAACGAATATTTACGGCGCGTTCTCTCTGCGCGCACCGCTTAATGAAGACGAAACGTTACTGGCTAAATCTCACGGCGTGGTTTTCCTTTGCGATCCGCAGGGAAATGACTGGTACGGGCTGCTCAAACAGTTTTCTGACGAGACGGTGAAAATTGCCTTTGATGAGAGCGGGCTGATTAACTCGGCCAGTTATGACGCCTCCACGATGTGGCCGCAGTCCTTTAGCGTGGCGGAGGTGTCGGACTGTCCTGACACGTTTCTTTCGCAGCCTGGCGGCGGGAAGTGGGTCTTTGACGGCGAAAGCATTGTGGCGCGGGTATTATCGGCCGCCGAACTGACCGAACAGGCCAAAGCCACAAGAGACGCACTGCTGGCCGAAGCCTCACAGAAAATCAGCCCGCTACAGGACGCAAAAGAGCTCGACATTGCCACGGATGACGAACTTTCGCAGCTCAGGGAATGGATGCTGTACCGCGTGCAGCTGAGCCGCATCGATCCCACCCTTGCGCCGGATATCACCTGGCCTGAAATTCCCGCCTGACCTTCGCCCCGAAATGGGGCTTTTTTGTTTCTGCTCCGCCACGTTGTGCCATGGTTCAAACAGCCCTCCCGCCGTGCCTGCGCGTACACAACACGCGATGATTGACTGGCTTATTAATCACAGGAAAAACACCATGGCTGATTATCATCACGGTGTGCGCGTTGTTGAAATCAATGACGGCACCCGCGTTATCTCCACCGTTTCCACCGCCATCATCGGGATGGTTTGCACCGGCGAAGATGCTGATGCCGACGCGTTCCCGCTGGATACGCCCGTACTCATTACCAACGTGCTGACCGCCGCAGGCAAGGCCGGTAAAACCGGCACGCTCCGCGCCTCCCTGATGGCGATTGCCAACCAGGCTAAACCGGTTGTCGTTGTCGTGCGCGTCAAGGAAGGCGAAACCGAAGCGGAAACCACCTCCAACATCATCGGCGGCTCGGATGAAACCGGCATGTATACCGGCATGAAAGCCCTGCTGTCCGCACAAACGGAACTCGGCGTAAAGCCGCGCATTCTCGGCGTGCCAGGGCTGGATAATCAGGACGTCGCCACGGCGCTGGCCGCCGTCTGTCAGCAGCTCCGCGCCTTTGGTTACATCAGCGCATACGGATGCAAAACCGTGTCTGATGCCATCAAGTACCGCGACAATTTCAGCCAGCGTGAGCTGATGGTGGTCTGGCCGGATTTTGTTTCCTGGAACACCACCACGAACGCCAGCGACCTCGCCCCCGCGACGGCTTACGCGCTCGGCCTGCGTGCCAAAATCGACGCCGAAACCGGCTGGCACAAAACGCTTTCTAATGTCGGCATCAACGGCGTCACCGGCCTGTCCGCCAGCGTGTACTGGGATTTGCAGACCACCGGCACCGATGCCGACCTGCTGAACCAGGCATGCGTCACCACCCTTATCCGCAAGGACGGCTTTAAATTCTGGGGGCAACGTACCTGCTCTGACGATCCATTGTTCCTGTTTGAGAACTACACCCGCACCGCGCAGGTGCTGGCGGACACCATCGCCGAAGGGCATATGTGGGCGTCAGATAAGCCCGTTACCCCGACCCTTATCAAAGACATGATTGCGGGCATTAACGCCAAACTGCGCGAAATGAAAACCGCCGGTCTGATCATCGATGGCAACTGCTGGTATGACCCCGACGCCAACACCGTCGAAACCCTGAAAGCGGGCAAATTATTCATTGATTACGACTATACGCCGGTGCCGCCGCTGGAAGATTTAACCCTGCGTCAGCGCATCACCGATCAGTACCTGGCGACGTTCGCCACGTCCGTTAACAGCTAAGAGGCGCTAAAACATGGCACTGCCTAAGAAACTGAAATACCTGAACCTGTTTAACGACGGGAACAGCTACCTGGGCATGGTCAGCGCGCTGACGCTGCCAAAACTGACCCGCAAGCTGGAGAACTATCGCGGCGGCGGCATGACCGGTTCGGCTGCCATTGATTTCGGCCTGGACGACGACGCGCTGAGTTTTGAGTGGACGGTGGGCGGGCTGGATGAGCTGGTGTTGCAGCAGTGGGGTGCGGTCGATGCCGTGCCGCTGCGCTTTGCCGGTTCCTTCCAGCGCGACGACACCGGCGAAACCTCCGCCGTGGAAGTCACGATGCGCGGACGCCACAAGGAGATGGATTTCGGCGAGTACAAACAGGGCGAAGACACCGAAACCAAAATCACCACCCAGTGCACCTATTTCAAGCTGGTGATTGACGGCAAAGACATGATTGAAGTCGATACCGTGAACATGGTGGAAATCGTCGGCGGCGTTGACCGCGTGGCGGAACACCGCAAAAACATCGGCCTGTAACCCGAACCCCGCGCCGGTCTCCGGCGCGAAACCTCACTTTAAAATAAGAGACACCGCTATGTCAGAACAGAATGAAAACATCGTTATCCTGGAAGAACCAATCAAACGCGGCGACACCCTGATCAGCGAGGTTGAAGTCATCAAACCCAATGCCGGACACCTGCGCGGAATTGGCCTGGCGGCGCTGGCGAATGCCGACGTTGACGCGCTGACCGTCATTCTGCCGCGCATTACCACTCCGAACCTGACCGCCCAGGACTGCAAAAGCCTGAACCTGCCCGACCTGATTGCCCTGGCGGGTAAGGTGATTGGTTTTTTATCGCCGAAATCGGAACAGTAAAACTTCCCCCGACCCTGACGGTCGATGACCTGATGGCGGATATCGCGGTGCTCTTTCACTGGCCGCCGTCAGAAATGAACCTGATGACGCTTACCGAGCTTTGCGGCTGGCGTCATAAGGCCATGCAGCGCAGCGGAGCCGACAGTGAGTAATTTAAAAGTAGAGGTGCTGTTAAAGGCGGTTGACCAGGCGACCCGCCCGTTTAAAGCGGTGGAGAACGCCAGTAAGGCGCTGGCCGGAGACATTAAAAACACGCAAACCACGCTCAAAGACCTGAACGCCCAGGCCGGAAAGATTGACGGTTTCCGCAAATCCAGCGCGCAGCTTGCCGTCACCGGTCAGAAACTCAAAGATGCCAAAGCGGAGGCGGCGGCGCTGGCTATCCAGTTCAAAAACACCGCCAACCCGACCCGCGCCCAGGCGCAGGCCATGGAGTCCGCGAAGCGCACCGCCGCGCAGTTGCAGACCCAGTTCAACGGGCTGCGGCAGTCGGTGCAGCGTCAGCGCACCGAACTCACCCAGGCGGGCATCAGCACCCGCACGCTTTCTGAATCAGAACGCCGCCTGAAAACCTCCATCAGTGAAACCACCGCGCAGCTCAACCGCCAGCGTGAATCCCTGGCACGCGTCAGCGCGCAGCAGGCCAAACTCAACGCGGTCAAAGGGCGTTACCAGACCGGTAAACAGTTCGCCGGTAGCGTGACCGGAGCGGGTGCGGCGGGTGTTGCGATAGCGACGGCGGGAACGGCGGCGGGTGTCGGGCTGCTGATGCCCGGATTCAACTTTGCGCAGAAAAACTCAGAGTTACAGGCGACATTAGGCTTAGAAAAAGACTCCGCCGACATGACCGCGCTGCGCACCCAGGCGCGGCAACTCGGCGACAACACCGCCGCTTCTGCCGATGATGCCGCCGCCGCGCAAATCATCGTCGCCAAATCGGGTGCGGACAAGGACGGCATTCTGGCGGCGACGCCGACCATCCTGAATCTGTCCCTGGCAAACAAGCGCACCATGGAGGAAAACGCCACGCTGCTGATGGGCGTGAAATCCGCGTTTGGCATGACGAATGACACCGTGTCACACATCGGTGACGTGCTTTCAACGGCCATGAATAAGTCTGCCGCCACCTTTGAAGGCCTGTCAGACACCCTAACCTATGCCGCACCGGTAGCGAAACAGGCCGGTATCAGCGTCGAGGAAACCGCAGCGATGGCGGCTGCGCTGGCGGATGCCAAAATCACCGGCTCGATGGCGGGCACCGGTGCCCGTGCGGTCATTACCCGCTTACAGGCACCGACGGGCACCGCTGCCGCCGCGCTGGGTGAGCTGAAGGTGAAAACGGCGGACAAGAAAGGCAACATGCGCCCGCTGTTTACCATTCTCAAAGAAATGCAAAAGAGCTTTGAGAAAAACAAGCTCGGCACGTCGCAGCGTGCGCAGTACATGAAAGCCATCTTTGGCGAGGAGGCCAGCTCGGCGGCGGCGGTACTGATGACAGGTGCCTCCTCCGGTAAATTGGATGAACTCACCAAAGCGCTGAAAACCTCGGACGGGAAAACCGAGGAGCTGGTCAAAACCATGCAGGACAACCTCGGCGGCGACTTTAAGGAATTTCAGTCCGCCTATGAGGCCGTCGGCACTGACCTGTTTGATCAGCAGGATTCGTCACTGCGCAACCTGGTGCAGACCGCCACCGGCTACGTGCTGAAACTCGATAAATGGATTGTGAACAATAAAGCCCTGGCGACCACGCTCGGCAAGGTGGCAGGCGGTGCGCTGCTGATTATTGGCGCGCTCGGCGTGTTTGGCCTGGTGGCGGGTTCGGTAATCAGCGGCATCAATCTGATCGTCGCCGCTGCCGGTGTGCTCTGGACAATCCTCGGCACGGTGGGCGGTGCGATTGCGACGGTGATCGGCGGGCTTACGCTGCCGATTGTCGCAATTGGCGTGGCGATTGTCGCCGGTGCCCTGCTTATCCGTAAATACTGGGAGCCGATCAGCGCCTTCTTTGCGGGCGTCATTGAAGGGCTGGGGATTGCGTTCGAACCGGTAAAAGAGATGTTTTCGCCGCTTAAGCCGGTGTTTGACTGGCTGGGGGGCAAGCTCAAAGTCCTGTGGCAGTGGTTCAAAGACCTGATTGAGCCCGTGAAATCCACGCAGGAAACGCTGAACAGCTGCAAAGATGCGGGGATATCGTTCGGTCACCTGGTCGCGAACGCACTGACCGCGCCGTTGCAGGTGGCAAATAAGCTGCGCAGCAGCGTGGTCTGGCTGCTGGAGAAGCTCGGCATCATCAAGGATGAATCCGCAGACATTGATAAAGCAGCCGACAAAGCTGACCGGCGCACGAAACAAAACGGCGATGCGGATCCGCAAGCGCACCCGCTGGACAACCCTGCACCGGTCACGCCACCGGCTGGCGGCCTGCTGGGCGGCGGTTATGCGCCGGTGTCCGTCGGCGGCGGACGCAGCTATATCGACCGCAGCACGCACACCTATCAGATTTCAGCCGGTGCCGGTCTGGGTGTCCAGGACACCAGCCGTCAGATCCGCGCCGAGCTGGAAGCCCGTGACCGCGCCCGCGCCGCCCAGCAACGTTCCCGCATGGATAACGATTAAGGAGAACCCCGTATGATGTTAACGCTCGGGCTGTTTGTGTTTCAGTTGCAGACCGTCCCTTACCAAAGCTTGCAGCGCGATGTCGATTACCGCTGGCCGGTAAACAACCGCGTCGGCCTGCGCCCGCTGCCGCAGTTCCTCGGCGTGAATGAGGAAAAAATTACCCTGTCCGGCGTGCTGATGCCGGAAATCACCGGCGGGAAGTTGTCACTGCTCGCACTGAACCTGATGGCTGACGAAGGCAAGGCGTGGCCGTTGCTTGAAGGCAGTGGCACCATTTACGGGATGTTCGTGGTGAACAGCGTCAGCGAAACCCATACGGAGCATTTTTCCAACGGTGCCGCCCGCCGGATTGAATTTACGCTGACGCTGACCCGCGTGGATGAATCCCTGGCGGCGATGTTTGGCGACATGAAAGCCCAGGCCGACGGGCTGCTGGATCAGGCCGGTGGTTTAACCGGTCAGCTGGGAGGCTTGCTGTGATTACGGATATGACCATCGGTGCCGGTGCGCAGTTTGCGCCGGACTTCACGGTGACCGTCGGCGGCAAAGACATCACGCAGGACGTCAGCAACCGGCTGATATCGCTGACGCTCACGGATAACCGCGGCTTTGAGGCTGACCAGCTCGACATCGCGCTGAGCGACACCGACGGCCTGCTGGACATGCCGCCACGCGGTGCGGTGATTAATATTGCGCTCGGCTGGAAAGGCCAGGCGCTGACGAACAAAGGCGATTTCACGGTGGACGAGGTGGAGCATCGCGGAACGCCGGACACGCTGACCATTCGCGCCCGCAGTGCGGACTATCGCGGCAGCCTGAATTCCCGCCGCGACAACTCCTATCACGACACGACGCTGGAGGCGGTGGTGTCGGCAGTGGCGGCGCGCAACAATCTCAAACCCGCGATTGCTGAGCCGTTCAGGAATGTGCCGGTGTCGCATATCGACCAGACCCAGGAAACCGACGCGAAATTTATTACCCGCCTGGCGGAGCTGAACGGCGCGGTTGTCGCCATCAAGGCGGGCAGCATGCTGTTTATTAAACCTGGGGCAGCAAAGACGGCCAGCGGGAAGCCTATCCCTCAGATGACGATTGTCCGCAGCGACGGCGACGGGCACACGTTTAATATTGCTGACCGTGGGGCTTATACCGGCGTGTCGGCAAGCTGGCTGCATACCAAAGACCCGAAGCCGAAAAAGGTGAAGGTGCAGCGGAAACCGAAAGTGCAGTACCTGCGCGCCCTGCAACACCCGAAGGCGAAGAAGGTCAGTGCAAAGGCACAGAAAACGCCGGAGGCGAAGGAAGGGGAATACCTGGCGGGCAGTGAAGACAACGTGTTTGCCCTCACCACCATCTACGCCACGCAGAAAGCGGCCATGCGGGCAGCCCAGGCAAAGTGGGACAAACTCCAGCGGGGCGTCGCGGAGTTCTCGATCTCCCTGGCTCGCGGGCGTGCGGATTTATTTCCTGAGACGCCGGTGGCCGTGTCGGGATTTAAATCCGTGATCGACGCGCAGCCCTGGATAATCAGCAAGGTGACACACAGCCTGGGCGGCAGCGGATTTGTGACAACGCTGAATCTGGAGGTGTTGCTGTCGGATGTGAGTTATGAGGCGACGGAAAGTGGCGAAGTAAGCCAGTGAGAAGGGAGCCCCTGCTTTCTAATGCAGTATGCTCATAAATGCGAAAAGTATAAGTAAGCCACCACCCGCGACATTCACATATTTCTTCAAAGTCATGGTGTTCATCTTATTTGCAGAGAAAATGAGAACTTTACTAATCGCGATTAGCCAAAGAGTCATAACAGCAATATGCACCGTGGCAAGGATCATGTAATGCCCGATCTCACCTTTGCTGCCAGCAAATTGTGAAACAACTGTGAGGTAAAACATGATGGCTTTTGGATTCAAAACATTAGCCAGCCATGCATCTTTCATGGTGACAGGAGCCCCACCAGAATCGAATACCATTTCACGCGCTTTCAGGCCACTTCGGATGAGCTGTATCCCCAACCAAAGCAGATA
Source organism: Rahnella sp. BCC 1045 (assembly GCF_019049615.1). NCBI lineage: Bacteria > Pseudomonadati > Pseudomonadota > Gammaproteobacteria > Enterobacterales > Yersiniaceae > Rahnella > Rahnella sp. BCC 1045. Next base: position 12,641 of record NZ_JAFMOZ010000095.1, read on the forward strand.
GGCTGTCCCGGCAATTTTCAATATATGAAAAAGTGCAGGCGATGCCACAAGCAAAGAAGTGATCCCAAGCCCGATAAGGATTGCATGTGTATAAATGCCAAGCGCCGTGCCGGTGAGTGTTTTGAGTAGCCCTCTTTGCCCGCCTGACAGCGCACTGTTCATCGCGAGCGTAAAGCTGGCTCCTGGGGAAAGTGCGATGGGAAGTAATGCAGGGATGAAACCTGATAAATTTATGTCCATATTTCAGATAATAATGCACATGAATGGTTGTTACTAGCGCATAGACCGCGTGGGAGAGAAGGCTCTGTAAATCAATGTAATACAGCGTGTATGATTTTCGAAATAACATACAATGACTGCATCTGATTAAAATGATTACATGGTGATTATTATGATGCACTGCCCCAAATGCCAGCACGCCGCACACGCACGTTCAAGCCGTTATCTGAGCATCAATACCAAAGAGCGTTATCACCAGTGTCAGAACATCAATTGCAGCTGCACGTTTAAAACGCATGAGTCGATTGCGGACATCATTGTTGAGCCAGGAACAGTTCACGCTGTGCAGTTGCATCCGGACAAAAATCAGCAGCAATCCTTCCAGATGCACTAAAGAAAAAGCCCCGAATAAACGGGGCTTCTCTTGTCGATGTGGTCAATGCGTGGACACTAAAATGAAAAAATCCATTTAATTCATGTATTTAACATCATTTTCAAAGGCACAAAAATGTGCCTTTTTTAGTGAGATTTTTCGGGAAAGACTGTCAAGGGCGTAGCCGATGACGTCAGTTCTGACGGGGGAAGCGCGGGGCAACTGCAATGGACATAAAGTCCATGAGGAATGCGAGCACTTCCCGCGCCGGAAATGGCTAAACCGGGTAGCCAGGCACTATTCGTCCAGCATAACCACTTTGCCGACATACGGCAGATGGCGATAGCGCTGGGCGTAGTCGATGCCGAAACCAACGACGAATTCGTCCGGGATCGCAAAACCGACGTATTCCACTTTGACTTCAACTTCACGGCGTTCTGGTTTGTCGAGCAGGGTACAAATTGCCAGTGATTTCGGGCCGCGCAGTTGCAGGATTTCGCGCACTTTGCTCAGCGTGTTGCCGGAGTCAATGATGTCTTCGACGATCAGCACGTCTTTGCCCCGAATGTCTTCGTCGAGATCTTTCAGGATTTTGACATCGCGAGTCGTAGACATGCCGTTGCCGTAGCTTGATGCGGTCATGAAATCGACTTCATGCGGCACATCAATGGCGCGGCACAAATCGGCCATGAACATAAAGGAACCGCGCAGCAGCCCGACCAGTACCATTTCGCTGCCGCTGTCACGGTAGTGGTCGGTAATTTTACGGCCCAGCTCTTCAATTCGGGTTTTGATTTCCTGTTCGGAAATCATGACATCAACGCGATGTTTCATATAAAGACTAACCACCTGATTTAAGAATATTTATCGCCGTTATTGGAAGAAACGGCGACCATATAGTGGATGGGATTATATCAAAGAACCCGCCGATGAGTAACGCCGGTGTCAGCCAATACCGGCCTGGTGCAGGTCATGCAGGTTGATGGCTCCCACCAAAATACCCTCGCTGTCGACCACCGGTGCGGCACTGATGTGCTGTTCGTGCAAGGCTTCCAACGCTTCACCCGCCCGCCATTGGGCAGGAAGCTGATATCCCGGACGGCTCATCGCGCTCACCAGCGGATCATCCAGGCTATGTCCTTTCACCAGCCAGCGGCGCAAATCGCCGTCGGTAAAAACGCCCACGACATGCAGGCTGGCGTCACACACCGCAACCAGCCCCAGGCCGGTGCGACTCAGCTCCAGCATGGCATCCATGACATTTTTCTGGCTGTCGACAACAGGCAGACGATCGCCGGTGCGCATCAGATGATGGACGCGGTTGAGCAATCTGGCGCCCAGACTCCCCCCCGGATGTGACCGCGCGAAATCCTCGGCGCCGAAACCACGGTGGCGCATCAGTGCCATCGCCAGCGCGTCGCCCATCATCAACGTATTTACTGCGCTGGACGTCGGCGCGAGCCCCATCGGGCAGGCCTCGCGCTCAACGCTGATGTCGAGCACGCAATCGGCCGCCTGCGCCAGCGAGGAATTTTTGCCGCCGGTGATGGCGATCAGGCGCGTCTGGTTTTCTTTCAGCAACGGCAAAATCGTATCCAGCTCTTTTGCTCGGCCGGAATAAGAAATGAAAATCAGCACGTCATTGCTGCCAATCATCCCCAGATCGCCGTGCAGGGCTTCGGCGGGATGAACAAAGAACGCAGGCGTCCCGGTGCTGGCCAGCGATGCCGCGATTTTCTTGCCGATATGGCCGGATTTCCCCATACCGGAAACCACTGCTTTACCGGTGCAATTTAGTAATAAGCTGCACGCACAAAGGAAATTATCATCAAGCCGCGTCAGTAAACGTTTCGCTTCTTCAATCTCAATTTCCAGCGTTTCGCGTGCGTAGTTCAGTAATGAATCATTCATCGTCTTCCCCGACTAAAATAATGCGGATCCCCAGTTTTTCGATGGCCTCACGATAAGGAGCAGTTAACCCGCTGTCAGTGATCAACGTATCGACTTTGCCCAAATTACAGACCACGTTCGGGCTTTTGCGCCCGAATTTTGAGGAATCTACCAGCAGGAAAATACGTTCGGCGGCATTGCACATCGCCTGGCTGACGCCGTGAACTTCGTTAAACGTGGTGACCCCCCCGTTCAGATCAACACCATCGGCACCGATAAACAGTTTGTCGAAGTTGAATTGATCAAAAGCGCTTTCCGCCAGGCTGCCATGGAAAGAAGAGGATTTTTTACGGTAGGTGCCGCCCGGCATCAGAATGGTTTGATCATTATCAAGCTCGACCAGTGCATTGACGATATGCAGGCTGTTGGTCATAACCGTGATGTTATTGAACTGACTGAGGAAAGGCACCATCTGCATGACCGTACTGCCTGCGTCGAAAATGAGGGAATCGCCGTCCTGAATTTCGCTAATCGCGGCGCGGGCAATGCGCAGCTTTTTACCGGTATTAATGTGTGTTTTACGGTCGATGGGCTGGTCGCCTTCTTCGCGGCTCAGAACCACGCCGCCGTAGGTACGAATCACAGCACCTTCTTCTTCCAGCAGAGTGAGATCTTTCCGGATGGTGGTGCCTGTAGTGGCGAAATGCGCTGCCAGATCTTCCACCGCCGTCTTACCAAATTGCTGCAAATGCTCCAGTATCGCCGCCTGCCGTTGCTTAGGTTTCATCACGATTTCCGCTCAAATTTTCAGATAAATTCACTCGCCATCATTCTTTTTGAAAGATAATAGCTTTTAAAGTGAAAATATCATGATTTCGGTTCAATCGCTAATGATAGTGCGGTTTGAATATTCGGATCTTTCGGGAAGATCACACCTGTCATTAATTGTTCGCGTTTCATTCCATTAAGAGCAGTAAAGGGCTGAGGACGGGCAAAGATGGTCAGTCCGCGCAGCAGAAAACCCGCGCAGACCTTTTCTTCTTTATCGAAAGCCAGCGCCAGCACAACGCGCGGTTTGAAGCGACCGCCCGAACGCCCGACGCCCACTGAACCGCATAAACACAGCTGGTCAAACGCGTGATTGAAACGCTGCAACTGCCACCAGCCCAACACAATCTGCGCTACCCATGCCAGCATCGCGCACACAATCAGTGCTGAAGTCGAGGTCATCGTTTTCTCCTTAAAAAACCCGCCCCGGTCTCAGACAAGGGCGGATGGCATCAGAACATGACCTGGCCGCCGGTAATATTGATTGACTGGCCGGTACAGTAAGACGCTTTATCACTGGCGTAAAACAACAACATATCCAGCACATCCTGATAGTCACAACCGCGTTTGAGCGGCACTTTATCAATGTAATACTGTTCTACTTCGTCGGCCTGAATGCCGAGTTTCTTAGCGTATTGCGGTAATAATGACTGGAACATCGGCGATTTCAGCAGGTTCCCTAACATCAGCGAATGGACAGTAATACCGTATTCCGCCAGATCCAGCGCCAGAGATTGCGTCAGCCCCACGCCGCCGAATTTCGCCGCACTGTAACCCGCGTTGTGTTTGCTGCCCACTTTGCCGGATTTGGAGTTGATCTGGATGATGCGACCCGGAATTCGGTCGCGGATCATCAGACGGGAAAACTCCCGGGCGCAAAGGAAATACCCGACCAGGTTCACCTGAAGTGAGAGATCAAAATCATTGAGAGCAAAGTCGGTAATCGGCGAGGCCTTCGCCATTCCCGCGCTGTAGACCAGCAAACTGACGCCGCCAAAGGTCTGATCCACCGCCTTCGCCAGCTTTTCAACGCTACTTTCATTCGTGGCATCGACCACAAATCCAAATGCCCTTTCGTCTCCAAACTGCTGATTAATCTGTGCCGCAACTTCTGCGGCATTCTTTTCATTCAGATCTGCCACCGCCACCCGATATCCGGATTCAGCCAGCCCCTGACAGAGAAATGCGCCCAGCGTCTGCCCACCGCCGATCACGACTGCAACCTGTTCCATAACTGACTCCTGACTTTAGTGTTAATCGATAAATTTCAATATGCTGCCCAGCGGAATGTCTTCGGGCGTTACGCCTTTTACATGTACGCAGCCGGGATATTCCGCCTCCGCGCTGCCGTCAAAACGCAGCGTGATATGTCCGAGTTCGCGCAGGTTTTGCATCGCCACCTCGCCCACGGCGGTCACCGGATAAAGCACATCAGCCAGTTCCATGCAGGCTCCGCGATGCAGTTCGCCTTCGGTCTGGCCGTGCTGATGAATAAAGCAATAATCCTGAATATCAGCCGGTGCGCCTTCGCGGAATGTAATCAGCATCTGATCGGATAACGCCTCGCGGGCAAAGTCTCCGATATGCGTAATCCTGGTTTGATAAATAGTTTGCATGGTGACTCCTTACTGATAGATGAAGGCGGACGCGGCCCAGGCGATAAGCACCGTCGGGGCACCGGTGAGGAAACGGCTGACCAGCACGGACGGCACACCGACGCGAACGGTGTCCTGCTTGGCTTCTGCCAGTGAAAGCCCGACCGGAATGAAGTCGCAAGCCGCCTGCGCGTTAATCGCAAAGAGAGCCGGTAAAGCCAGATACGGCGGAATATTGCCCAGCCCGATCTGAACGCCGACCAGCACGCCGATGACCTGCGCGATCACCGCACCGGGGCCGAGGAAAGGAGACAGCAGCGGGAAGGAGCAAATCAGCGCCAGCAACACCAGTCCGACAGGACTTTTGGCCAGAGGCGTCAGGCCGTGCGCCACCAGGTCGCCAAGACCAGACGCCATAATGATGCCAATCAGTGCCGCCACAAACGCCATAAACGGCAGGATAGTTTTGAGCACCGTATCAATGGTATCGCGCCCCGCCTGGAACAGCACCGCGACGCCCGCTCCCATGCCCATTCCGACTTTTGCCAGCAGTCCGTCACTTTGCTCGGTGATTTTTTTGGTGGTGTCGTAGTCTCTCACAGCCGCTGTAGGTGCGGGTTTACTGTCCACAGGTGCCGGTTTTTCGCGTTCACTGGTATCGAAAACGATGTCGTGTTCACGCACACCGGAGACATAAATGTCTTCTGTAATAAACTGTGCCAGCGGGCCGGATTTGCCGGTCGAATGGATGTTCACGGTCGGGATCCGACGTTTTGGATAAATACCGCAGCGCAGCGTTCCGCCGCAGTCGATCACCGCCACACCGATTTCTTCTGCCGGGGGCTCACCTTCTTTAAAACCATCAACGGTTTCCCAACCCGTCAGTTCCGCCAGTTTGTCGACGATCGCCGGACGCGTGCCCGCCGTGATATACACAATTTTCTTGCCTGGTACGGCCTCAATCAGTAACGGACCGCCCCAGCCACCTTCACCCCGGTTAATTCGAATGGTAACGCTCATTTTCTGCTCCGCGTTTAAAGTTGAACCTGACGATCAAGCTGAATGCCCATCTTCCTTTCGAAGATGCGCGTAGTGAGATCGGTCACCCAACCCCGGAAGAAGTTGGTCACCATGCCGACGAGGAAATAGCTGACCGCCAGTGGCCCGAGCGGTAATCCCAACGTGGTCAGCCCGCTGGCCACACCGAGATAAACGAACAGTTCGCCAGGATTAATGTGCGGGAATAATCCGTTCATGGAATGGCAGCTGTAGGAACCCGCCGCATAGTAACTCGGCTTGTAAATCTCAGGCATGAAGCGCCCGAGACTCAGCGTCATCGGGTTACAAAAAACAAATGTGCCGATGACCGGCAACAACAGATAACGTGAAACCGGATTTCCGGCACAGCGCTGCGCCAGACGTTCGATCCTGCGCTGACCCACAAAAACGATCAGCGCATTCATGACCACCAGCAAACTGATTAAGAGCGGTAAAATGCCGGTTACCATACCGACAAAAACCTCTCCCCCTTTTTGAAACAGGCCGATAAACCATTCGGCACCGTGTGTAATCACTTCAATCATCTTGTTCTCCTGTAGGGATACGTGAGCTTTAAGCTTTCATGTTTTGTCACTCCACGCTGAAAATATAATCATATTGAACTTATAATAATTCCATATTGATCACATTTCGAAAGATTTATCTTTCGAAATGAAATTTTTATAATCAAGTACTGGCAGAGAATTAAAACGGGCGGGAATGGCAGGTAAAAAAAATGGCCCGGAGAATAGTCTCGGGCCATTTTTTCAGGGAATTACAGAAAGGAAATTAGAAAGAAGCTTATGCCGACACCGTAAACCCGAGCATCATGCCGGTATCTTCGTGTTCCAGCAGATGGCAATGCGCCATATAGGCATGCTGTTTATCCGCCAGGTGACTGAAGCGCACCAGCACTTCGCTGCGGGCGCCTTCGACGCGGACGATATCTTTCCAGCCCTGACGCTGCGGCGCGACCGGCTGGCCGTTTTCAGAAAGAATACGGAACTGTGTGCCGTGGATATGGAACGGATGCAGCATCATGTCGCCTTCGCCGGAAATCGTCCATTTCTCGTATTGCCCTTGTTTCACATCGAACGCAGGCACGTTCAGGTCGTAGGCTTTGCCGTTGATTTTATTGCCATGCATGAAATCGTAACTTCCGGCCACTTTGCCCATGTCCATTCCGGCCATACTGCCGTGGCTGTCATGGCCTGAACCGGACATCCCCGGCATCGCCGCCATATCCATATCACCGCCGCCGTGATCCATGCTCATTCCGGCCATCGCGCTGTGACCGTAACGTTTCATCAGCGCCGCCATGCCCTGCTGATCCAGTTGCGGATCCATCATCAGTTGCAACCAGCGGGTCGGCAGATTATCAGTAGAAACCAGCGCCGGAAGCGGCACCAGCGTGTCCGGCAGTGAACCGCCGCTTTGGGTCAATGTCGGCTGAATGCGAAGTACCGGCAACGGCTTGTCGAACGGTGCCAGCGTCATACCCATTTGTTTCACCGGCAATGTGACTAGATCAAACGCTTTACCGTCGCTGCAATCAATCAGCACTTCAAAACGTTCCCCCATCAGCAACGGCAAATCACTGACTTTTACCGGCTCGGAAAGAAAACCGCCGTCGCTGGCGATCACGTACATCGGCCGCTGGTCGCTGGTGGCGATGAGCAGCGAGCGCGCATTGCAGCCGTTAAGCAGACGAAAGCGCACCCAGCCGCGCGAAATGCCGTGCTGCGGATAAATCGCGCCGTTAGTCAGCATGTGCTCGCCGAACCAGCCGATGGCGGCAGTCATCACGTCCATCTGGTAATCAATCTGTCCGGCGTCGCTGAGGCGTTTGTCCTGCAAAATGACCGGAATATCATCCACGCCCCAGCGTTTCGGGATCTGTAATGCGTCGCTGCCTTCATCTTCAATCAGGACTAATCCGGCCAGCCCCATTGCCACCTGATAGCCGCTGGTCTGATGCGGATGCGGGTGAAACCAGCAGGTCGCGGCGGGTTGTTCGAGCTGCAAACTCACGCTGCGGCTCTGGCCCGGCGCGATCAGCCCCTGAGGACCGCCGTCAATGTCACCAGGAATTTCCAGCCCGTGCCAGTGAACGGTGCTCGCGACGTCCAGATTGTTTTTGACCGTGACATTGAGCGGTTTGCCCCGCCGCACGCGCAGCGCAGGCCCCAGCAGATTGCCGTTCACGCCCCAGGTTTGTGTATTCACCCCGGGCAGAAACTGGCTCTGACCACGTTGCAGGGAAAGCGAAATCGCGCTGCGGGCATCCGGTTCAAGCAGTGTGGGAATGGGCAACGCCGGGCGGTCAGCGGCCAGCGCAAACCGGCTCCAGCCGGGTAACGTACTGGCGGCGCCCAGGAGCGTTGTCCACTTCACGAAATCGCGACGGTTCATGTTCAGTCCTTATGATGGAAAATTGCCAGACGAACGGCATAAAACTGCCATAATAGTACGACAGCCTAAACCCTCCACTAAGGGGAAGGTCAAGTGGCGGGCACGCAGAAAAGAAATTTGGTGCCACTCATCGCAAATATGGTAACGTCATTTCGATTCGCTTTGAGCCAGGTTTTTCTAATCTTTCAATCTAAAAGAACAAGAACACTTCCATGAAAAGAACAACATTGTGTTTGCTGTTACTGTCGCTGCTCGGCTTCTCCTCCGCCAGTCAGGCGTTGAGTGAGTCAGAAGCAGAAGATCTGGCGGATCTGACCGCAGTCTTCGTTTATTTGAAAAATAACTGCGGCTACGAACAGTTGCCTAATACCCAAATCAAACGGGCGATCGTCTTTTTCGCACAGCAGAATCGCTGGGATCTGAGCAACTACAACAGCTTCAATATGCAGGCAATGGGCGAAGACAGCTATCGCGACCTGAGCGGCATCGCAGTTCCGAAACCGGCCAAATGCAAATCTCTGGCGCGCGATTCACTGAGTCTGCTGGCTTATACCAACTAAATTTCCCCCGCAGTGCTCCGTCAGTCTGATGCCGGAGCGTTTCATTTCCCCTCTCCGGATCCGCGTCACACCTCACTCAGCTACAATTAAGCTAAATTTATCTGTTTGAAATTCAACCGTGCATGCGCAGGCAGAGTTAGCTATCATGTGCGCCCATTTTTATGGCTGCGAATGCTCAGGAGAAACAAAGACATGTCCCGGAACTCGTCACCCAAAGAAATATGGTATGAGACGCTGCACGCCCATTTTGGCCAGTACTTCAGCGTCGAAAAAGAGTTGTACCGTGAGAAAACTGAACACCAGGATCTGGTGATTTTTGAGAATGCGGCGCTGGGCCGCGTGATGGCGCTCGACGGCGTGGTGCAAACCACCGAACGTGATGAATTTATCTATCACGAGATGCTGACACACGTTCCGTTACTGGCGCACGGCGATGCCAAAAAAGTACTGATCATCGGCGGTGGCGACGGCGGAATGCTGCGTGAAGTCTGCCGTCATAAAGGCGTGGAATCGGTCACGATGGTGGAAATTGATGCCGGCGTGGTGGAGTTTTGCCGCCAGTATCTGCCCAATCATAATGCCGGTGCTTACGATGATGCCCGTTTCAATCTGGTGATTGAAGATGGCGTGAATTTCGTGAATCAGACCGCTGAAACGTTTGATGTGATTATCTCCGACTGCACCGATCCGATCGGTCCGGGAGAAAGCCTGTTCACCTCGGCCTTCTACGAAGGTTGCGCGCGTTGCCTGAAACCGGGCGGCATTTTCGTGGCGCAAAACGGTGTCTGCTTCCTTCAGCAGGATGAAGCGGTCAACAGCCACACCAAACTGAGCCACTATTTCAGTGATGTCAGTTTCTATCAGGCCGCGATCCCGACCTATTACGGCGGCATCATGACCTTCGCCTGGGCGACCAATAACCCGGCTTACCGCCAGATCGACAGCCAGACATTGCAGGCGCGCTTCGACGCCGCAGGCATTACCTGTCGCTATTACAATCCGGCGATTCATCACGGCAGCTTTGCGTTGCCGCAGTATTTACTGAATGCCCTGTCAGCTGCGCGCTGATACCGCATCCGTAAGGGGGTGAACTAAATTGCAAAAACTAAAACTGCATGGCTTCAATAACCTGACCAAAAGCCTGAGTTTTTGTATCTACGATATCTGCTACGCCAAAAGCGCAGCCGATCGTGACGGCTATATTGCCTACATTGACAAAGAATATAACGCCAACCGCTTAACCGAGATCCTCACCGAAACCTGTTCGATTATCGGTGCTAACATTCTTAATGTTGCGCGGCAGGATTACGAACCACAGGGCGCCAGCGTCACGATTCTGGTGAGCGAAGAGCCGATTGACCCCAGTGATGTCGATACCACCGAACATCCTGGCCCGCTGCCGAATTCCGTGGTTGCGCATCTCGATAAAAGCCACATCTGCGTGCATACCTATCCGGAAAGCCATCCTGAAGGCGGACTGTGTACGTTCCGCGCCGACATAGAAGTGTCCACCTGTGGCGTGATTTCACCGCTGAAAGCGCTGAACTATTTAATCCACCAGCTGGAATCTGACATCGTCACCATCGATTACCGCGTCCGCGGTTTTACCCGTGACGTGAACGGCGTGAAACACTACATCGACCATTCCATCAATTCGATTCAGAACTTTATGTCGCAGGACATGAAAGGGTTGTACAAGATGATGGACGTCAACGTGTATCAGGAAAATATCTTCCATACCAAGATGTTACTGAAAGAATTCGATCTCAAGCATTATCTGTTTAATGCAAATCCGGAAGAACTGACTGGGCAGGAACGCAAGGAAATCACCGATTTGCTGTACAAAGAAATGCAGGAAATCTACTACGGCCGGAATCTCCCTGCCGTCTGATCGGCACATAAAAGAAAAGGCCGGGCATCGCGGGATGTCCGGCCTTTTTTTATCGTGAATTCTCAGCTGGTTTCAGGCCAGAGTCAGCGTAAATGGCTGTTCTACCAGCAATTGTGTGATTTCTGAGTTCAGACCTTTATCGGTGATAATGTCAGTCATCCCGGCCAGCGGCGTGACACAAAAAAGCGAGTACGCACCATATTTACTGCTGTCAGCCAGCAACACCCTGCGGCGCGCATTAATGGCAAGATCCTGCTTGAGCCCGGCTTTTTCTTCTGTCGGCGTGGTGATGCCTTTATCCAAACTCCACGAGTTACAACTGATAAACGCGATATCCGGATAGACGCTGCGCAGCAACCGGCGGCCATGCTCGCCGACGCATGACTGACTGCTGTCGTCGATACGTCCGCCAATAATGGTCACTTCGATTTGTTTAAATTCCGATAAAAACAGCGCGATACGCAAATCGGCTGTAATGACCCGCAGAGGCAAATGGGTCAGATTGCGCGCCAGTTCAAGCATCGTGGTGCCTGCATCGAGAACGACGGCATCGCCCGGTTTTACCATAGCAGCAGCGACTTCGGCGATGGCCTGTTTTTCCTGCAGGCTGCGTTGAAGTTTTTCATTGGTCGTCGGCTGGCTGGGAATAAAGCGGTTGAGCGTCACACCGCCGTGGCTGCGGCTGATGACACCCTGCTCGTCCAGTTTGATCAGATCCCGGCGAATGGTCGCCGGGGAGGCCGCAATAGCGGCAACCAGTTGTTCAACGGTGACCAGATTATGGCTTTTCAGATAATCCATAATCTGATCGAGGCGGCTTTGTCCGGTCAACGTGATTCCTTTTTTCCCTGCGCCGCTGGCGCAGAATTACGCCAGTTGTACGGCTAACTGAATGGAGATCGCCATGCTCTCAGACTTGGCTTTTCCTGTCCACGCAATATCAAATGCGGTGCCGTGGTCTGCCGACGTACGAATGAAAGGCAGGCCCGCCGTAATGTTCACGCCGTCATAGAATCCCATCAGTTTCAGCGGAATATGTCCCTGATCGTGATACATCGCCACCACCATGTCATACATCCCTTCGTAGGTTTGCAGGAACACGGTATCCGGCGGACAAGGCCCGGCAACATTAATGCCTTTAGCTTTCATTTTTTCCACAGACGGCCCGACAATCCTGATTTCTTCATCGCCGAACAATCCGTTCTCACCGGCATGCGGATTCACACCCGCCACCGCGATACGCGGGTTTTCGTAACCGACGCGACGCAGGAAGGTATCTGCCATCTGAATAACAGTTTCCACGCGCCCGGCGTTAAGCGTATCGAGGAACTTGCGCAGGGCAATGTGCGTGGTGACATGAATGACTTTCAGCTTGTCGGTGTAAAGCACCATCGCGTAATCGCGGCTGCCCGTTAGTTTCGCCAGCAATTCCGTATGACCCGGATAAATATGCCCGGCAGAATGCATCGCTTCTTTATTAAGAGGAGCGGTAGCGATGGCCTGAACGTGTCCGGCCATCGCCAGTTCGGTGGCGCGTTTCACACAGCGATAGGCCAGATCACCCGCTTCTTTCTGCACTTTTCCCGGTACCAGCGTCTGCGGATCCGCCAGTGGTTCGTCAATCACGTTGATGACGCCCGGCGCGAAATGTGCCTGCGAAACGTCATCGATAATGCGTAATTCAGCGGCTGGCGTGATCCCGAGAGCGAGGATCCGGCGGAAAGTCGCCGCGCATCCGACAACTACCGCAGGCGTACCGGACAACTCACCTTCAGCTAACGCTTTAATGATAATTTCAGGGCCAATACCGGCAGGATCACCCATGGTTACTGCAATAATTTTAGTCACTCAATTTCTCCTCAATAAAGCGTAAAACTTCAAATAGCGTATTTTCAGTGCCGAACCCACCCGCTTTGGTCATAACTGGCAAACGGTTAAGCGGGCTGTCGAGTAAAAATCCCCAGGGAACACAGCCTGCAATCTGTCCTTTGATTTCAAATCCTTTCGCACCCAGCGCCCGGGCAACGGCCAGCGCAATATCTCCGCCGGACAGATATAGTCCGCCCGGTTTCGTCTCCGGTTGCTGTAAAACGTTCTGAATCAGTTGCCCGAGAAAGGCGGCAATGCGCCCGCCCATTTGCGGGCGGCTGATGTGATTTTGCTGGCAAAACTTGGCAACGGAATGCCGCTGCTCTTCACTCTGGCGGGTACGGATAAAACAATGTTTGCCCTCTGCGATGGCGTGGCGAATTTCAGCAGAAAGCGTCGTCAGCAGCCGGTCTGAATCCGCAGAGAAGAGCCGGAGAACATCAAGATCAATCAGTGAAACGGGGCGGTGTTGTTGTACAAAAGTAATCTGCTGCGCCGCGATTTCACTCATTGAGCCGACAACCGCCAGCAGCGGTGCGGCTGTGCGTTCAGTGATATTCTCAGGCGAGGTTTGCGGCGTCAGGCAATGTTGCGCCAGCGCATGGCTCAGGCCGGAAGCACCGACCAGCAGCGGTCTGAATGGCAAACTTTCTGCGGCATGAATAATCAGATTCAGATCTTCTGCGGACTGGCTGTCGGCCACGACAATGCGAACACCCGAGGCCGTCAGCGCGAAAAGCTGTGCCTGAAAATCCCCCGAACGCAGCACCTCAAGGCTGATGTGATGCTGGCGCAGCGACGTTTGTTCAGCCAGACGTGCGCCGACGCTGGCCGTGCTGACCGGCGTTTTCGGGTCTGTGGCGAATTCAGTTTCCGTCAGTAAGCGGCCATTCACGTAGCAAAGCCCGTCTTTTATCACTCGCCCGAGTTCGGGTACGGCGGGCGCGATAATCGCCAGCGGGCAATCGAGTGCCATCAGCACAGCTTCGGTTTCTGCCCCCAGATTCCCGCGCAGCGTAGAGTCGATTTTCTTGAAGACCCATCCTTTCTCAGTGGAAACCGGTGACCCGGCCAGCACAGCCTGCGTGACTTTTTCCGCGGCATCCTCTGCACTCATAGCCCGGCTGTCAGTGCTGTAAATCAGTGCATGACCGGTGCCCACTTTTACCACGCTGCCAGTGACATCAAACTGCACACATACCGACATTCCCTGCGCCACCAGCGCCACGCCAGTATCATTCGCGCCGGTAAAGTCGTCGGCAATCACCAGCAGCCCGGCGGATTTCTGAAGTGCTGTATGAGTTACGGTTTTGGCCATCGTGGCTCCGTGATGAATGAGGTCGGGTTAATCTTGCTGGTTATGATTATATTCAATCATGATTGATTATATGTGAGCAAGTTCAAATTATTCAACTTCAATTTCGCCTATAAATTGCCCTGACGATGTGAGGAGTATCGACCTTTGATGATTGAACTCACTCTTACTAAAGACTCAGACGGCAGGAAAAAGGCATGAATATAGACAGCACGATCATCAGCGGTTATCAGTCATTACAGGACATCGGCTACTTGCTGGCCGGAAAACGTCAGGTTTTACTGGTCAGCGACAAAAACATTATTGGCCTGCCGCCGGTGCAATCGCTGATAGGCCAGCTGGATAACGCAGGCTGCGAGGTGAGCATTATTGATAGTGTGCCGCCGGAACCGAACCAGCATGACGTCGCCGCTATCCTGAAAACACTGCATCAGCCGCAGGTCGATCTGGTGATTGGCGTCGGCGGCGGAAGCGTACTGGACGTCGCAAAGCTGCTTTCGATTCTGTGCGCCGGAGATGAAACCGTCACGCTCGACAGTCTGCTGGCGGGCGAAAAACCGCAACACCGTACGACGTCGTTACTGATCCCAACCACTGCAGGCACCGGCTCAGAATCCACACCAAACGCGATTCTGGCGATCCCCGAAAAGGAAACCAAAATAGGCATTATCACGCCGGTCATGCTGCCCGATTATGTTGCGCTGGTGCCTGAACTGGCCACCAGCATGCCCGCGCGCATCGCGGCGTCTACCGGCATCGATGCGCTGTGCCATCTGTTCGAATGCTTCACGTCGGACATTGCTAACCCGGTCAGTGATAACTTCGCGCTGGTCGGCATGAAGAAGCTGTTTGCCAGCCTCGAAACGGCCGTTGCCGAACCGGAAAATCTGCAGGCGCGGCTGAATATGCTGTGGGCGTCATATTACGGCGGCGCATCGATTGCCCATGCGGGCACCCATCTGGTTCACGCTATGTCCTATCCGCTCGGCGGCAAATATCACATTCCTCACGGGGTAGCGAATGCCATTCTGCTCGCACCTTGTATGGCTTTTGTCAGGCCTTCAGCCGTGAATAAATTTGCGCAGGCCTATGACTTAATTCCAGATGCCGACCGGACATTACGTGAAGAAGAAAAATCCCATGCGCTGGTGGAATATTTTGACGCGCTGGTTCATCGCCTGGATTTGCCGGTCAAATTAAGCCAGCTGAATATCACACCTGACGACATTCCTTATTTGTCGCAGGGGGCAATAGAGGTACAACGTTTAATTAAAAATGTACCGATGCCGGTCAGCAAAAATCAAATAGCGGAAATTTACCGCAGCATTCGTTAACCCCTTATTTCATATCCGATTACAACGACGTAAAGAGAATAAAATGAATAATATTACCGGAGTCTATACCGCCATTGTGACGCCGTTCTCCGCCAGGGGAGAACTCGACGGTGACGCATTGCGCCAGCAGGTAAAACGCCAAAAACAGGCAGGAAATAATATTTTCTGTAACGGCACTAACGGCGAATTCTTTATGCTCAGCGGGCAGGAAAAAATTCAAGTCACAGAGATTTGTCTCGAAGCCGCGGGCGATGACACGGGCGTGATGTCGCATGTCGGCGAGATTTCTACCCGCGACACCATTCGTCTGGGACAACAGATTGAGAAACTCGGCGTGCGTGCCGTGTCGGTGATTACGCCGTGGTTTGCGGCGTTACGCCCACAGGAGTTGATTGCGCATTTCCGCGCCGTCGCCGATGCGCTGACGGTGCCGGTGTATCTCTACAACATTCCGGCAAGAACCGGTAATACGCTGACGCCAGACGTAGTCCGCGTACTAGCCGATCATCCTAATATCAAAGGGATTAAAGACAGTGCCGGTTCGTACGAGAGCCTGCACGGTTTCCACGAAGTCAGCCAGCAGTTTGCTGATTTTGACGTGCTGACCGGGCCGGATTCACTGATTTATCGCGGTTTCACCGAAGGCAGCGCCGGCTGCATTTCCGGTATCGCCAATATCATCCCCGCACAGGTAAACGCTGTTTACCACCATCTGCAGGAAAACCAGCCTGCCGCCGCCGAAGCGGTTCAGGCAGACATCAATAAGATCCGCACCGATTTATACAGCATTGCGTTTTCACCGGCCGTGGTTAAAAAAGCCGTGAATATGCTCGGGTTTACCGTGGGTGAAAGCCGGTATCCGGTGGAATTCACGCAGGACGATACACAGAAGATCCTGACCGTCATAAAAGAATTTAATTTGCGCGGCTAAACGCGCCTTACCTAACGAATCTACCGATCTCCTGCGCATGAAAGTGCGCAGGCAGGGTCCCCTACGCGCTGTGTGAGGAAAAAATGAAAGAATTTAGCTCATCAGATACGTTAATTATTATTGGCATTGTGCTCGCCTACATCCTGTTCACCACCTGGCTGACCTACCGGTTGCGCAGTAAAACCAGCGGCGATTTCATGGAAGGTTCGCGCGCAATGCCTGCGTTTATTGTCGGCGTGCTGCTGATGTCGGAATACATCGGTGCCAAATCCACCATCGGAACGGCGCAGGCGGCTTTCGAAGGCGGTTTTGCAGCGTCCTGGTCGATTTTGGGTGCCGCCATCGGCTTCCCGATTTTTGGTCTGTTGCTGGTCAAACGCATTTATAACACCGGAAAAATCACGATTTCGGGCGCAATTGCTGAGAAGTACGGCAACACGACCAAGAACATCATTTCAATCATCATGATTTACGCCCTGCTGCTGGTTAACGTCGGGAACTACGTGAGCGGTGCAGCGGCCATTTCTACCGTACTGAAAGTGAATCTGCCGGTGGCAGCCTTTATCACCGCCGTCGTCAGTACGTTCTACTTTGCGTTCGGCGGCATGAAAGGTATGGCGTGGGTGACGATGCTGCACAGCGCTATCAAGTACATCGGCGTGCTGGTGATTTTAGGCATCGCCTTGCACATGACCGGTGGCGTGATGCCGATGGTCAAAGAGATGCCAGATTTCTACTGGACGTGGGACGGCAGCATTGGCGCCAGCACCATCTTCGCCTGGCTGATTGGCACCATCGGTTCTATTTTCTGTACACAGTTCGTCATTCAGGCCATCTCTTCCACCAAAAGCGCGGAGTCAGCCAAGCGTGCTACCTGGGTCGCGTTCTTCTTCTGCGTACCGATTGCGCTGGCGATTGGCATGATAGGCGTGGCGGCTAAATTCCTGCACCCCGACATGAACAGCCTGTATGCACTGCCGGTCTTTATTCAGGACATGAATCCGTGGCTGGCAGGTCTGGTGACCACGTCGCTGGTGGCTTCGATATTCGTCAGCGTCAGTACTGTTGCGCTGGCCATCGCCTCGCTGATTGTGAAGGATTTCTACGTGCCTTACCGCAATCCAACGCCTGAGCGTGAATTCAAAATGACGCGCTGGTTGTCGCTGCTGATTGGTTTCCTGCCACTGATTTTCGTACTGCTGGTACCGGAAGTGCTGAAACTTTCCTTCTTCACCCGCGCAATCCGCCTCTCGATTTCCGTGGTTGCGGTCATGGCTTTCTACCTGCCGTTCTTCAAAAGCGCGCGCGGTGCGAATGCCGGCCTGATCGGTGCCTGCGTCGTGACCTCCGTATGGTATGTACTCGGCGATCCTTTTGGTATCAACAACATGTACATTGCGCTGATCACGCCGGCCATCATTATGGTGATTGACCGTTTGATCCCGCAGCGAGCCGTTAAAAGTAAAAATGCACAAATTATTCAAAAGTCTGGAGCTTAAAGATGACCACTGAAACGTTAACCGTCGAACGCAGCGGAAAAGTCCACATCCCGGAAAACGACGCCGCACGTCGGGACGCCATGTTGCCGTCTGATTGCCCGCAAAATCATGCCGCCAATCTGCTGCCTTTGCCCGACGGCAGCCTGCTGTGTACGTGGTTTGCCGGAACTCAGGAAGGGATCGCGGACATCTCGATTTATCTTTCACGCCTGGAAAAAGGTGCGCAAGTCTGGAGCCAGCCAGTAAAACTCTCTGAAGATGCCAGCCGTTCCGAACAGAATCCGGTGCTGTTTCTCGCTCCTGATAATGTGCTTTGGCTGATGTACACCGCGCAGAAATCGGGGAATCAGGACACTGCCATTGTGCGTTTCCGTCAGTCGCAGGATCTGGGCAAAAGCTGGGGCGAAATTGGCACGCTGCTCGGTCAGCCCGGCACGTTTATTCGCCAGCCGGTAACGGTACTCGCGAACGGCGACTGGCTGCTGCCGGTGTTTTATTGCCGGACGCAACCCGGTGAAAAATGGGTCGGCAACAATGATGACAGCGCGGTCAAAATTTCCAGCGATAAAGGCAAAACCTGGCGCGATGTCGCTGTGCCGGAAAGCACCGGCTGCGTACACATGAATATTACGCCGCTGCACGACGGCAGCCTGCTGGCGTTGTACCGCAGCCGCTGGGCAGACTTCATCTATCAGAGCCGGTCTGTCGATGGCGGCAATACGTGGACTGCGCCGCAGCCGACGGGGCTGCCTAACAATAATTCGTCCATTCAGGTCACCACGCTCACCAATGGCCATCTGGCACTGGTGTTTAACAAGATGAGTGCGGCAGATGCCAGTGAACGTCGCGCGTCTTTGTATGATGAAATTGAAGATGAAGAAGACGATGCCCGCTCTGAAGCGCCGGTGGAAACCGGCGGTCGCAGCGCGTTCTGGGGCGCACCGCGTGCGCCGATGACGCTGGCGATTTCTGAAGACGACGGCCGCACATGGCCTTACCAGCGCAATCTGGAAACCGGCGACGGCTACTGCATGACCAACAATTCGCAGCAAAAACTGAACCGTGAGTTCTCTTATCCGAGCATCAAACAGGGGCTGAACGGTGAACTTCACATCGCGTTTACCTGCTACCGTCAGGCGATCAAATACGTCTGCGTCGATGAATCCTGGGTAAAAGGCTGATCCCTCAGGCCCGCTGTCGCGGGCTTTTTTTATCAGGAGCTAAACATGATTACAGGTCACTTACAGGCGCTGGAACTGGCCACATTACCCGATGCACTTCGCCAGATCCTGACACTACCGGCGTGTTCACTGGACGCACTGCGCGCGCGGGAAGACGGGCGTTTTCAGCCGGAAGGCGCTGAGTGGTTTTGCACGATTGGCAACGCGAATACGTCACCGGCGGCGGAACGGCATACGGAATTTCATCGCGACTGGCTGGATATTCAGGTCGTGCTGGAAGGCGAGGAAATCATTGGTTTTGATACGCGAAACGTCACCGGGCAGCCCGCCACCGAACGGAAACCCGATCTGTTTATTCTTGAAACCCCTCAATTGTCGAAAGAGATTTTACTGCGCAGCGGGGATTTTGTGACGTTCGCCCCGGGCGAACCGCATCGCGCATTGTGTTGTACAGACCGCCCGGCCGTTGTGCGCAAAGCCGTTTTCAAAGTTCCGGCTTCGGCATTCAGGAGATAAGTCATGACCTCTGTTCCTGTCAGACATGCACTGGTGACCGGTTGCAGTTCAGGCATTGGCGAAACGGTGTGCCAGACACTGCTGGCACAGGGCTGGAAGGTGACCGGGCTGGCGCGCCGCGAGGTGAGTTTCCCGCACGCTAATTTCACCGGAATTGCACTCGATATCACCGATACGGCAAAACTGACCGCCCTGCTGGAAACGCTTTCCGGCGTTGACGCGCTGATCCACGCGGCGGGCATGATGAAAGCGGCGCCGCTGGGGCAACTGGATACGCAGGCCAGCGCAGCACTGTGGCAGCTGCATGTTGGCGTTGCAGAAGTTCTGGCCAACCGGCTGGTGGACAAAATGCCGGACGGTGGCCGCATCGTATTGCTTGGCAGCCGCACTTCTTCCGGCGTTGCCGGTCGCAGTCAGTATGTCGCGACTAAATCGGCCATGTTCGGAATGGTGAGAAGCTGGGCGGCGGAGCTGGCACCGCGCGGGATTACCGTCAATATTGTTGCGCCCGGCGCGACGAAGACGCCTATGCTGGAAAATCCGCAACGCCAAAGTTCACCGCCGAAGCTGCCGCCAATTGGACGTTTTATCCAGCCGCAAGAAGTCGCCGACCTGGTTTGCTATTTACTCTCCCCTTCAGCATCGGCAATCACCGGCCAGCAATTAATTATTTGTGGCGGCGCATCGCTGTAACTCAATAAGCATTACTTAAGTAAAATAATGTAGCCGACTTAAAAACCGGCTACACTTCTTAAGGCAAATTAATATTTAAAACCCAATAAAATCCTTACTTAAACCAAATTATTCGATCAACGATCTGCGAATTAAGCTAAATTATAAAACTAATATACAGACTATAAATC
>NZ_JAFMOZ010000094.1:0-31898 GCF_019049615.1 Rahnella sp. BCC 1045
AATTTTTTCTTGAGCATCTATCTCCACAGATAACAATTTTTCAGCAATCCCAAGTGTCCTTTTATCCCATTCAACCTGATCATTAACAAGTACACTCAAATGAGAAGGAACGAATTCCTCTATTGCCCTGAATTTAAATGATTTACTACGTGTGTTCTCAAGCAGTTCATCTAGTAACTGGCTGCAATAAGTTTGAAAATCCCCTTCACCATGTTCAAGAACCACTCGGCTTGCTTCTGCTTGTTCCACTGAGATGTTAAACATTGCGTGTGATATAACTTTAAGTTCACTCATTGCTCATAAGTCCTTGTAAAATATAAAATCACAGCACTGGTTATCCATACAGTATAATTCGAATAAATTTTCCAACCAGCACTTTTACAAAAAAAATGTAGGGATTGTCATTGGATCAATCCTATAAACAATACTTGAAGTTATTAAACATGAGAATTGGTTTGTATGCCAGATGGTTAGAGTTTTTTTGTACGAACCTATATCGTCATTATATTGGTGATAATAGTTTCATATCGGTACTATTGTCGCACAATGGAGGTGCGATAAATGTATACCTCAAACAGACCAACGGAACTCACCTCTGAGCTGGTTCATTAAATGGATTTTACAACTCAAAACGGACCATATATAATGAACCATATAAAACAGACCTATGGTGATTCCTATGCGTGTATGGGCTTATCTTAGAGCATCAACTAAAGAACAAGATGCCGACAGAGCATTAAACGAGTTAGAGGCATTCGCTCATTCACATGATCTTAAAGTATCAAAGTACTTCAAAGAGAATGAATCAGGTGCAAGTCTACAGCGACCTCAATTGTTCCTACTTTTGGAAATCGCTGAACATGGCGATATTCTTCTTTGTGAACAAATCGACCGTATCAGTAGGCTTACTGGTCAGGACTGGAAAACTCTGAGAGCAATCATTGAATCAAAGGGGATCAGAGTTGTGTCATTGGATTTACCAACGAGCCATCAGCTTTTGAATGTTCAGGATGAGTTTACCGCACGTATGTTTGAAGCAATGAATTCTATGATGCTTGATATGCTGGCAGCTATCAGCCGGAAGGATTATGAAGATCGGCGTAGGCGGCAAAAGCAGGGGATACAAAAAGCAATGAGTGAAAATCGGTACAAGGGACGTCCGATCGATCAAGAACTCCATCGCAGAATTACTGAACTTTTGACCGATGGTAAAAGTTGGAATAAAGTGCAGGATTTGATCGGCTGCTCAAGGGCTACTGTAGCGAAGGTTTCGAAAAAAATGTCAATCATATCAATATAATAGATGAGTATTTCGCCAGGTATCTATTTAATAACAAACAGATATAGCGGCAGGGGGCTAACAAAGGATATAAGATGAATTGCTGTCAATATATCCTTTCGATATCTCACTAGATTATTTTTCTGATCTATCAAGTACTAAGTAACTTGGCTGGCACATACTACCTCGTTCCTGCAGCCAGTAGTAATCCAGATCAGCAACTCGGACATTCAGCCCTGAGTCAATACGGTTGATCTGTAACCGCAGCCCAACGGTATCTTTGTACGATAAACCTGATTTAACAATGTACTTGTACTTAACCCCTTTTTCTTCCTCATACGCCTTGATGAAAGGAGTTATTTTCTGCTGAATCTCTTTTAGACAAATCACTTCATTATCAATAACAAATGGTTTCTCCACTTTTCCATCAGGTACAGCCGCCATTGATGAAATTGAACAGCAGGATAAAAGTACCGCCATTGAATATTTTTTCAATTGTATTTCCTTATTGAAGATTCACATTTAATACTTCACCAGTATCTGCATTGAACGTGCAGGAGTACTCCACATTTTTAAATGCACCGAAACCGTTTTGAGCCTGTGCCCTATGCCCGTAAAGAGTGACTAATTTTCTATTTTTATCTTGCCAATTGTACGAAGAGAACTTTGGTTCAAGAACTCCATCAGTCCATTTAAACTGGTACTGAGCAGAGTTTTCAACGGCAACTTTACATATGTAATCCCCTGCTTTATGTTTTGACGCGTAACAATGAGCATCATCGAGGCATTGAGCCTCTTCTTCTTTTGCTTTCTGCTCTTTTTCAGCTGCAAGCAACGCATCATGAGCTGTCTTGTCTGCTGCTTTAATTCGTTGTTCTTCTTCATACTTTGCGTAATCGGTAGTATTTGTTATGTTGTTTTTTCGAGCAATAGAAAACTCTTTGCCGTCTTTAAAGCCAAGTTTTTCTGCTCTGAATTCATCGCTTGAGGATCGGGCAACACTTGCAACTATGGCAAGCCCAATAATCAGTACCGGAACGGTGTAGTTATTAACAAATTTATAGGGTAAGTACTTTTCTTTGAGGGTTCCAAATGATAATACAACCCAGCTTATCGCGACTAAGGCAGCACCAAGCTGACAAACCCCAGCAGCAAAAAGCACCACTACCGACCAGAAACCAGTACCTGCGGCGAAAAAATCCCCAAACTTTTCCAGTGCCGCTAAACAAAGCAATATCCCCCAAATCCCGTAAATGCCTCTTTTTAGAACTTTATTCACTGTAATTATCCTTTTTTATACCTTTCAGGCCAAATGCAATGTACTGACTCATCTATAAAATCGGCAATGATTTGCTCTCCTTTAGGCCAATGACGTTCAAGTGCGTTATAAAGTGTTCTTTCGTGTAACCCATTTGCCCTAGATAGTTGTGCTAGTGTTCCTCCTTTCTTCTTGATCGCTGCAAGTATGTCGGCTCTGTGCCAATTCTCGGTACTGGCATTTTGCTCCTTTTTCTGACATCCTGATTCTTTATGAATACTCATAATGATAACTCGTTACTTATATTGAGAATATAATTGATCATTATAAGGTACATGTCAAATCATAATAAGGAACTTTCGTTCCTTTAATTGAATAGTTGTGGGACGTAAATGGCTGACAAGAAAGAGAGCATTGTGCAATTTAGCGAGAGGCTGAAATCGATTGTTCCTTCTGGTTCTGGACGTGATTTCGCAAAGAAAGCGGGTATTGGTTACAGTACGGTGCATAACTATCTTCAGGCTGTCTCAAGCCCAACCTTAGATAATCTTGTATTGCTTGCTAAAGCTGGGAATGTCTCCGTGGAATGGTTGGCTACAGGCAAGGAGTTTGTGGTGACAGATCTTGCACCAGCACACGAAATGAAGAACGGCAGAGTTTTCAAAATTCCTTTTTATAAAAACAGTGAATTCCTTTTATTGGATGCTGAAGCATTCTCATCCCTCCACGTTAACGCTGAACACCTCACTGCTCTTCGTGTTGATACCGACGTGATGGAACCTACGTTTACGACTGGTAGTGTTTTAATAATAGATCAAAGCCAAAAGCATCTTAAAGACAGCAAAGTGATTGTGATGAGTAAAGGGGGGAGCTACTTATATAAGCGAATCCAGATAGTTTCTGATGGGTATAGTTTATGTAGTGATAATATCAAATACAATGAAATAATTATCACAGAAGACTCGCTTTCTACTTTTGAGATTTTAGGTGAAGCCTTGATAGTACTGAACCGTGTATAACAAGTTCGTCGTCAAATATTAGGATAAGGGTGAATCTCACGATTCAGTACTGTTATAGTACTTTTATGAGTGGTACATTAGCTTTGTTGCACCACAACAATAACCAATTGATTAACCAACACAATTTAGTACTAACGGCTGATGGCAGGGCCTCCACCAATTTATACCTAAGTACTTAATAAGTAATGATTAAAGTACTGAAAACTCCCTTCCCAAGCCTTAGTGGTACAATTTTGTGTATCACCGTAAGGTTCAGTATGTCTCTTATGCTCTCTCGTCATTAATCCACCTCTCTGTTGAGAGGTGGATTAATGATTAAATCAAATATGTTCCAAAAGATCATATAGTTGAGACGCAGAAACAGATTTACCATATCTTCTATATGTGATCGAATTATCCGCATGCCCCAAGAAAGCAGCAGCATAGTGTTCTACTACAGCAGCATTTTTCAGCATAGTCGCAATGTAATGCCTCAGAGAGTGGAATTCAGGAACCCCCTGCTTCTTACGGAACCCGCTAAACCAACGGGTGAAATAATGACTAAACGACCCTTTATAAAGTGTTAACTGAGGAAACAGTCTCCCATTTTGTCTTTGCACGTAGTCCAGAAATCCGGTATCTATCAATTTATTATGCATCGGTATTGTACGTTTACTGTTCTCGGTTTTAACTACCTGGCCCTCAAAACGATCATCGACAACAATACACCAACGATTTTCGTGTTGTTGTATATCGTTTTGATATAGCTGGCAAATTTCGTTAGCTCTCATCCCTGTAAAACGACCGAGCAGAATGATCCATCTCTTCCATTCTGGCAAAGCAGAAATTCCATTCTCAAGATGCTTAATCTGAGCAGGTGTATAAGCTTCTCGCTTTCGTGATACTGGTTCACGATCCTTCTGCAACAATCCATCAAAAGGATTTTGAAAATCAACATCAGTACGGTGCTTCAGCCATCGGAAAAAACCGCTGATTTTCTTAACATATTTGTTCTTTGTGGGAATAGCGACATTTAGCTCATTAATGAACTCCGCAGCCTGACTCCGCTTAAGTATCTGATCAGTAAATTTAAAATACTTATCAATACATCGCTTAATGGAAGCGACTTCCCTTTCACAAACCTCTCGACTTTTAAACTCTACATACAGTTCAGCTTGTGATCTTAACTCTTGTGTAGCCAATTCTAGATTTGGGGGGGAGATAATTTGATTTGTAGGGCTAATGACTTCAGAAATCGACCAAGGACGATCTGCAAAGCGTACAGAACGCTTCAACGCTTCAGTTTTTGAACGTGTACCTAGTGAGCGACGAAATTCACGACGCTTACCACAGGATAAAACGTTAACTTTTCTGTAGTACCAGATCCCATGACGAGAGAGCATAAGAGACATACTGAACCTTACGGTGATACACAAAATTGTACCACTAAGGCTTGGGAAGGGAGTTTTCAGTACTTTAATCATTACTTATTAAGTACTTAGGTATAAATTGGTGGAGGCCCTGCCAGCTACATCCCGGCACACACGACACCTGCCATGGCTGCTTCCTTCCGGACCTGACCGAGTTAACAAGTTAGTGTTGCGGGAGAACCAACAGGGCCCCCATTGTCGTTATTGGCCCCGCGTCTCTGTACAAGAGAATCGAAGCGGTGGGCATTATCTGTGATGACCAGAGCAAAAGCAAGTTAACCGCCGACAACCGTTGTTTTCTTAAACAATACGCCTGAATCAGGCCGGACAGAACCCCGATTTTTACGTCATACTGTCCGGCAAACACTGAGGAGGATGTCATGTCGGACCCCGATAACTTTCGCCAGCGCGTATTTCAGATTATCGCCGCCATCCCAACCGGACAAGTCACCACATACGGTAACGTGGCGCAGCTCGCAGGATCTCCGCGTGCGGCACGTCAGGTCGGCGGCGTACTCAAGAAACTTCCGGAAGGCAGCACCCTTCCCTGGCATCGCGTGATTAACCGCCACGGCGAGATTTCCCTGCAAGGCGAAGATTTTAAACGTCAACGTCAGGCGTTACTGGCTGAAGGGATTGTCTTTAAGAAAGGCAAAGTCGATTTAGAGAAATACGGCTGGAAATGGTAGAACTGCGCCCATAAAAAAGCACCGCCGAAGCGGTGCCTGAGTGCGCAGACAGCCTTTACATCAGTAAGTTGACTGTGATGGCACTGCGCTGATCGGTGCCGGCGAAGTGCCCAGCCCCGGAGTAGACGGGTTGCTGAGCGGACCTGAAGCATCCGGCTTGGTGGCAACCGGTACGGCGACAACCGGCACAAGTTGCAGGTCGGCACGGGTGCCCTGACCATGGTTAATCACTTCCTTAATGCTGTCGGTGACGAAGGTCATCTGACCATTAACGGTCACCGCTGCGCTCAGGAGGACGCGGGCATTTGGCGCAATTTCCTGCGGGTTATACGGCAGGATAAACGTAAACGGCGCCTGTTTACCCTGGGTTCTTGCGACTTTCTGTGAAATCACGCGTGAAGGCGCATCCGCCAGAGACGCATCAGACAATGTGACGGTCAGAACCGCATCAGGCGGTAAAGCCACTCGCTGATTGATAAACACGCTACCAGACACATTTGGGCCGGTGATCGCAGGTTCGGTCGACGGACTGGCCGCCGTATTAACAGGGGGCTGTTGCGCTGGGTCCTGGTGGTGCGGTGCGCACCCGGCAAGAGTCAGAGACAGCGCGGTTCCACCTACTATCTGCCAAAGTTTCATTGATCGTACTCCCTTTTTATTAGTCGCTTGTCGACAAGCTGTAATAAACGCCGACGATGAATTTAGTGACTTTAACCAGCTTACCTATTAATCATGGCACAAAAATCTGAAGTTTTCCTCCCGACGACAAAACAGGGCTTCTGAGCATCAGGAAGATCCACTATGATTAACAGGTTAGACCTGTGCCGGAGACCGCATTTTTTTCCGCCCGGCATGCATCAGCCGGTAACTTTCATGAGGCCACTATGAGTCAGGCATTAAAAAATCTGCTGGATCTTTTAGATCTGGAAAAAATCGAAGAAGGGCTGTTTCGTGGTCAAAGTGAAGATCTGGGTTTACGTCAGGTCTTTGGTGGTCAGGTTGTCGGTCAGGCGCTGTATGCCGCCAAACAAACCGTACCAGTCGATCGTGGTATTCATTCGTTTCACAGTTACTTTTTGCGTCCGGGCGACAGCAGCAAACCGATTATTTATGACGTTGAAATCCTGCGCGACGGCAACAGTTTCAGCGCCCGTCGGGTGAAAGCCGTACAGCACGGCAAGCCAATTTTTTATATGACAGCTTCTTTCCAGAGTCAGGAAGAAGGTTTTGAGCACCAAAATACGATGCCGGACGTGCCACCGCCGGAATCACTGGTGTCGGAATCCGATATTGCTAAAAATCTGGCGCATCTTATTCCGGAAAAATTCCGCGAAAAATTCATCGGCCATAAGCCAATCGAGATGCGCCCGGTGAAATTCCACAACCCGCTGAAAGGCAGTGTTGAAGAGCCGCACCGTGCCGTGTGGTTCCGCGCGAACGGCGAAATGCCTGACGATCTGCGGATCCACCAGTATTTGCTGGGCTACGCGTCTGATTTCAATTTCCTGCCCACCGCGCTACAACCTCACGGCATTGGCTTCCTGGAGCCGGGAATGCAGGTGGCGACCATCGACCATTCGATGTGGTTCCACCGCCCTTTCCGCATGGACGACTGGCTGCTGTATGCCGTTGAAAGCACCTCAGCTTCCGGCGCCCGCGGTTTTGTGCGCGGCCAGTTCTATACGCGTGAAGGGGTTTTAGTGGCCTCTACGGTGCAGGAAGGCGTGATCCGCCAAAGACCGGTCGAGTAAATCCGCTATTACGCAAAATCAGACATAAAAATGGGGCGACAGTGATATCGCCCCTTCTGTTTTTTCATCTTTATTATTTTATACTGCTTAATTAGAGAGTTAGCGCACTACTTTCTCTGAAATCAGCTTACTGGTTGTAAGCATTCTCGCCGTGGCTGTTCACGTCCAGACCTTCACGTTCCTGCTCTTCAGGAACACGCAGACCTACAATCATGTCAGCCACTTTGTAACCGATGAAGGCCACAACGCCAGACCAGACCAGCGTAACGCAGACGCTGAAGAACTGAACCCAGACCTGATGGCCCATGGTGACGCCTTCTGCATAACCCACACCGCCCAGAGAGCTGGAAGTGAATACGCCAGTCAGCAGACAACCTACGATACCGCACACGCCGTGGACACCGAAAACGTCACAGGTATCGTCCACACGCAGCCATTTTTTCAGGGTAACCACACCCCAAAGACCGGTAATGCCGCCTACCAGACCGATAATCAGAGCACCGCCCACGCCAACAGTCCCGCACGCCGGGGTGATAGCAACCAGACCTGCGATAGCACCGGAGCTTGCGCCCAGCAGAGAAGGCTTACCGCGAACCATCCACTCAACCAGCGTCCAGGACAGGATTGCACCTGCGGTCGCAATAACGGTGTTGAGGAATGCCAGGGCTGCAATGGAGCTCGCCGCGCTTGCCGAACCGGCGTTGAAGCCGAACCAGCCCACGTACAGGATTGAAGCGCCGGTGAAGACCATCGGCAGGTTGTGTGGTTTGAACGCTTCTTTACCAAAGCCTGCGCGTTTGCCCAGCAGATATGCACCCACCAGACCTGCGATAGCGGCGTTGATGTGAACAACCGTACCACCCGCGAAGTCCAGCGCGCCATCAGCCGCCAGGAAGCCGCCCGCCCACACCATGTGAGCCATCGGGATGTAAGAGAAGGTCAGCCAGATCACAGTGAAAATCAGCACCGCAGAGAAACGAACACGTTCAGCGATACCGCCCACAATCAGCGCTACAGTGATGCAGGCGAAAGAGCATTGGAACGCAACGTGAATCATCTGGGAGAAGGTGCCCGTGACTGAATCCAGGCCGATGCCTTTCATCATCACATTGCTGAAGCCGCCGAAGAAGGCGTTACCTTCACTGAATGCGAGGCTGTAGCCATAAAGGATCCACAGAACACAAACCAGCGCGAAGGTCACGATAACCTGAGTCAGCATGGACAGAACGTTCTTAGAACGCAGTAAGCCGCCGTAGAACAATGCCACGCCAGGTACAGTCATAAACAGTACCAAGGCAGTACAGATCATCATAAATGCGTTGTCAGCACCGTTTGCGGCTGCCGGTGCTGCTGCCATGGCAAGCGAAGGCAGCAATGCAACCGCGCCAAGCCCCATCATGGATAAAAGTTTTTTCATTATTAACCCACCCCTGTTTCTCAAAACTGTTTTTTCTAACCTGATTTATATCAAAGCGATTTATATCAGAGATAAAGGCCTGAAATTACAGTGCTGCTTCGTCAGTTTCACCCGTACGGATACGGATGACGCGTTGCAATTCTGCAACGAAAATTTTGCCATCACCGATCTTGCCGGTGTAGGCCGCTTTGCTAATCACGTCGATCACTTCATCCAGCTGATCGTCAGCGATAGCAATGTCGATTTTTACTTTTGGCAGGAAGTTCACGCTGTATTCCGCACCGCGGTACAACTCAGCGTGACCTTTCTGACGGCCGAAACCTTTAACTTCCGTTACGGTCAGCCCCTGAATTCCAACAGCAGACAGTGCTTCACGCACGTCTTCCAGCTTAAAAGGTTTGATCACCACAGTAACCAGCTTCATATTGCCACTCCTCGAATTAAGGGCTTGCCGCGAGAAACCTCGCGCCCGATACGGAATGGTTAAAGCAAAGGGTGTGCCAGAGTTGAAATCACGCAAATATTCATGCAATTCCCGCGTAATACGGCATTTTCAGATTATTCGTGACCCGGCGCACAGTTGTGAGGCCGTATTCAGCCTGACCCCATGCGCACCATTTAAGTGCCTGTCGCTGCCTTTTAGTGCAGAGAAAGTCAGCGGAACGTTTTGGCTGCATGAATCAGGTGCGTGAGACGCGAAAAGGAGGGATTAAAAGAACAGGAAGAAATGAACTGGCGCAGCAATCAGGCTGCGCCAGCTGAAAGATTATACGTTTTCTGTTGCTGAAATAATCGTACCGGTGGACGCCAGCTCCTGCCCTGCGAGCTGCAACTGATACATCTGATAATAACGGCCTTTTTCTGCCAGAAGCTGAAAATGGTTACCTTGTTCAACCGCCTGACCCCGATGCAATACCAAAATATTATCGGCATCGACAATCGTTGAAAGACGGTGGGCGATCACCACCAGAGTGGTTTGCTGACGGATAGCCCGCAACGCACGCTGAATTGCCTGCTCGGTCCCGGAATCAATATTGGCCGTTGCCTCGTCAAGGATCAGAATCTCAGGCGCCTGCACCAAAACGCGCGCCATCGCCAGCAACTGTTTCTGGCCCACGGAAAGATTATTCCCCTGTTCACCCAGACGCGTATTCAGCCCTTCCGGCATTTCACGCACCAGCGGCGAAAGCTGCACGATGTCCAGCGCGTGCCAGACCTGAGCTTCATCAATATCCCGCCCCAGTGTCACATTGGCGAACACCGATTCCGCCAGCACCACCGGATCCTGCTGAACCATTGCGATACCTTTACGCAAGCTGGTATGCGACAGGTCAGCAAGATTGCGTCCGTCCACGCGGATTTCACCTTTATTGAGGGGGTAATATCCCATCAGCAGATTCGCCAGCGTACTTTTGCCACTACCCGTATGCCCGACCAGCGCCACAAACCCGCGCGACTGAACGTGCAGGGAGATATTTTCCAGCACCCATTTGTCGGGCTGATAAGCGAAGCTGACGTCCCTGACTTCAATTTCTCCGCTGGTGAGTAATTTGTCGTCCGGACCGTATTGTTGCTGGGTTCTGTCCATCAAATCGAAAATACGCTCACCGGCAACAACCGCCTGCTGCAAAATAGATTGCTGCGAAGTCAGTTCGATCAGCGGTTCGTTGAGGCGCCCGAGATAGTTAATGAAGGCATACAACACGCCCACACCAATTGAGCCTTCGGCACTGAATCCGAAAAGCAGCAACAAACCGCACAGAATCAGCGATGAAAACAGGCTGAGCAATGGACGCAGCAGAAAACCTTCCAGCCTCAGCGTTTGCATACGCGCCATGTAGTGCGACTGGCTGGCGCGCGTGAGGCGTTCGCCGAATCTTTTCTGCTGACGAAATTGCTGGATGACGTTCATGCCATTAATGACTTCGTTAAACCCGTCATTAATGTCCGCCAGATAAGCGCGCACCTTGCGGACAACCGGCGTGCTGTAGACCTGATACAGCCCCATCACGACAAATACTGCCGGGAAAATGCAAATAGCCACGGAAGCCAGCCGCCAGTCCAGGCTGAACATCGCGATCAACATTGCGCCAATCAGGGCGATGCTGCGCAACACTGTCGACACCACGGTCACGTATAAATCGCGGATCACTTCGGTATCATTGGTCACACGGGAAATAAGCTGCCCGACCGGCTGGGTATCGAACGCACTGAGCGGCTGCCGGAGTGCGGCGTCCATAACATCGGTACGTAAACGCTGGACCACACCCACGGCGGCACGGTTAAACAATAACGCCTGAAAATAGTGCAGGCTTGCGGCAAGAAATTGCAGGAAGATAAAGCAAAGTGCCAGCAAGCTGACTTTCCCCCAGGGCAACTCCCCTTTCGCGACATAATGATCAATAAAGAAACTGATCAGAATGGGCCCGGTCACTTCCGCCGCGGCAGCAACCCACAACATTATGACAGCATAGGAAAGTGGCTTGCTGTAGGGTTTTCCGTATTTGAGAAGTCGTTTAAGCGTTGGCCATAACTTCTGAATTTTATTCGTTTTTGGTTCAGCCACGTTGTTCCGTCTCCATTTCCTGCGGCACGTCGTCCAGCGCAGCTTCAAGCTGCTGATAGCGGAACATATCCCGGTACCAGCCGGGCTGCGCAACAAGCTGATCGTGATCGCCACGTTGCGAAATGCTTCCATGGTTGAAGACCAAAATTTCGCTTGCTTCGGTCAGGGCAGAAAGGCGGTGTGCGCTGATGATCACCGTGCGGTCACTTCCCCACTGCCGTAAGTTATGCAGGATCTGATGTTCCGTACGACCATCAACTGCCGACAGCGCATCGTCAAGGATCAGGATTTCTGCTTTCATCAGCAACGCACGGGCGATGGAAATACGTTGTTTTTGCCCGCCGGAAAGCATTACGCCGCGCTCACCGACTTCGGTTTCGTATCCCTGGGGCAATCGCAGAATATCGTCATGTACACTGGCAAGCCGCGCCGATTCTTCAATTTCTTCCTGAGTGGCTTCCGGACGCCCAAGCGCAATGTTTTGCGCCACCGTGTCGGAGAACAGGAAAGGTGTCTGGCTGACAATCGCCAGACGCGCGCGCCAGTCGTCGAGCTGAATGTCTTTAAGAGATAACCCGTGATAGCGCACGTCCCCTTCTGTGACGTCAAACTGACGTTGGAGTAGAGCCAGAAGCGTACTCTTCCCGGAGCCGGTCGGGCCGCACAGCCCGAGCATTTTGCCCGGCTCAAGGGTGAATTCCACAGCATTCAGTGCAGACTGACTATTTTCAGGATACTGGAATCTGGTTATCTGAGCTTCAAGCACGGCCCGGCCAGCCGGTAACGGTTTTGTTCCGTCTGCCACAGCAGGGGCTTCCTGCAACAAACTGCGGATACGGCTGTAGGCCGCACTTCCGCGTTCAACAATATTAAACATCCAGGCCAGCGCCAGCATCGGCCAGATCATCAGCCCGAGATACATCACAAAGCTGGTTAATTCACCGAGCGTCAGGTGACCGTTGACTACCATCCAGCTCCCGCCGCCAATCGCCAACAGGTTTGCCATGCCGATAGACACATATATGGTCGGATCAAAACGCGCATCAACGCGCGCAACGCGCATGTTTTTAGCGCCGGTATCTGCCGCAACATCGGCAAACTGCGAGGACTGATGATTCTCCAGCCCAAAAGCTTTGATCATCCGGATACTGGTGAGGCTTTCCTGCGCCTGATCATTCAGTGAGGAGAACGCCGCCTGCGCCGTTTTGAAACGGGAATGCAGCTGGTCGCCATAACGTTTGATGATGATCGCCATCACCGGCATTGGCACCAGAGAAAGTAGCGTCAGTTCCCAGCTAATCTGCGTTGCCATTACAATCAGCACCGCCAGCCCCATGACCAGCGAATCCACCAGCGTCAGAACGCCCTCGCCGGCTGCAAAGACCACGCGGTCAACGTCGTTGGTTGCACGGGCAATTAAATCGCCAGTGCGATGACGCAGATAAAAGGCCGGATGCTGACGGCTGAGCTGCCGGAAGAAATCCTGCCGCAGTTCGACAGCAAGCTGATAGGACGCTCCGAATAACAGCACGCGCCAGACGTATCGCAACAAATACACTACAACAGCCGTGCCCAGCATCAGGCCAAGCCACGCGAAAAGCACACTTGCAGACATTTGTTTTGACGTTACGCCATCAATAATTACGCCAACCAGCTTGGGTGGCAGTAATTGCAGGATGGCAATAATGATCAGCAAGCCAACGGCACCCAGATACCGGCGCCATTCGCGTCGGAAGTACCAGCCTAATTGTGCAAACAATCTCACGCAGCGTTTTCCATACAAATAATAATGATTTTATTGAGTTAAACAGGTTTCAGAAACCCTGTTTTCTCTTCAGGACGACAAGGATACCAGAGTTAACATGCGTTTCTGATGAAACTTTTTACTGCAACTTTTGCATTAAATTGGCAATGCGGTCGTCGATTTTATGCGTTCCATCGCAAAACTTGAGGTCACATCGTTCAGTCCTGGAATGCCGTTCACAAGCCGCTTGTAAAAGTTGTCGTAGCTTTTCATATCGGAAACCTGAACCTGGAGTAAATAATCGTATTCCCCTGCCATCCGGTAAAAACCGAGCACTTCGGGAAAGGCTTCCACCTGCTGTACAAATCGCTGATACCACTCACTGTTGTGATGCTGAGTTTTAATCAGGACAAACGCTGTCAGGCTCAGCCCGAGTTTTTCACCATCCAGCAGGGCCACTTTTCCACAAATAATGCCGTCGTCTTCAAGACGTTTTATCCGTTTCCAGCAAGGCGTGGTGGTGAGATTTACCGCTTCGGCCAGTTCATTCAGAGAAAGCGTGCAATCCTTTTGCAATAACGACAACAGCCTGAGGTCAATTTTATCTACCATAACGCACTCCGGGAGAATATTTTTCTACAATACGCGCAGCTCATGGGGTAAAGGGTAACTTATTTCTCTGCCGCTTGCGTTATTCTTAATCCTACAAAACTTCTTCTGCGAGCTCTCATTATGCAAAACGCCTGGGTTAATCACGCTATCAAAGAAATCGACGCGGATTTTCAGCGTTCAGCCGATACACATTTAATTCGTCTCGCCCTGAATGATTTCCCCGGAATTTCGCTGTATCTGAAAGATGAAAGCACGCATCCGTCCGGCAGCCTGAAACATCGTCTGGCGCGTTCCCTGTTTTTGTATGGTCTGTGCAACGGCTGGATACGTGAAAATACGCCGATCATCGAGGCGTCGTCGGGCAGTACGGCTATTTCTGAGGCCTATTTCGCGCGTCTGCTCGGCCTGCCTTTTATTGCCGTGATGCCTGCATGTACCGCGCCTCGAAAAATTCAGCAAATTGAATTTTATGGCGGCCGCTGCCACTTTGTTGAAAACTCCGGTCAGATTTATGCCGCTTCCGAACAGCTTGCCCGTGAACTGAACGGGCATTACATGGATCAGTTTACTTTTGCTGAGCGCGCTACCGACTGGCGGGGAAACAATAACATCGCTGACAGTATTTTCCGCCAGATGTCCCGCGAGCCGCATCCGGTACCGCGATATCTGGTAATGAGCGCCGGAACAGGCGGCACCTCAGCCACACTGGGGCGTTATATTCGTTATCAGGGGCATAATACCGAACTGGTGGTGGTCGATCCGGAAAACTCAGTATTTTATGATTACTATCAGCAACGTGATGCCAGCGTAACTGCGCAATGCAGCAGCCGTATCGAAGGGATTGGCCGGCCGCGCGCCGAGCCTTCTTTTATTCCCAGCGTCATCGACAGCATGATGCAGGTGCCTGATGCGGCCAGCGTCGCGACGCTTCACTGGCTGGAAAAAGTGCTTGGCCGTAAAGTGGGCGGTTCAACCGGAACAAATGTCTGGGGCGCGCTGCAACTGGCTAAACAAATGCGAGAAAATGGCGAGACAGGTTCAATCGTCACGTTACTTTGCGACAGTGGCGAACGTTATCTGAATACCTATTTTGACGAGAACTGGATCGCGAAGAACATCGGGGATATTTCGGTGTACGCACAGCAGCTAGAAGGCCTTAACTGAGGTTTTAGGTTAGCCAACGCACCAGCAGCTTGAAGTATGAAGGAAAAAAGCCGGGACAGATAATCCCGGCTTGCTGCAAAACCTTAATATTCGGGGGAATAGGTGAGGTTTGGTGTGTGCAGCCAGTGTTGCAAAAAGTGAGACACCGCCTGATTCCGGCAGTGCCCGATAACTTGCAGATGCGGCGATTGTTCTTTCAGCACAGGCAATGCATTGCCCATGATCAGCCCCATTCCGACGCTTTCCAGCATTTCCCTGTCATTCATCGCATCGCCAAAGGCCATGCATTCAGACATTTTGATCTCAAGCCCCCCCGTCAGAAGTGCCAGCGCGCTGCCTTTGTTACAGCCCGCAGGCTGTACATCCAGGCAATCATGCGCCGAAAAACACAGGTCCAAACGATTGCCGAAATGCGCTTTCAGCTGGGGAACCAGTTTCAGCAGGGTTTCATGCGGTGCGCAGAAACACACTTTGCTGTTGCCTGCATCGGGCAATGTGCGCAGATCCTGCAAATGATAACGGAAACCGCTGAACTGATGCGGGATCAGCAAGTCGGGGTCGTCCAGAGCGGTAAACCAGCCGTCGTCACGAAAAACATGCTGACTCGCCGGTGTATCCCAGCCCGTGTGCAGCAATTCATGCGCACAATCTTCCGGTAAATCACTGGCGTGCAGTAAATGCCCGGACAAGTCATGAATACGTGTGCCATTGCCGGTAATCAGAAAACCTTCCATGCCTATATTGGCCAGAATATCTTTCATTTCAAGATAATGACGTCCGGTAGCAAAGGTAAGTCGCATGGGTTTTTCTGCCAACTGGCGCAGGGTTGCCAGCGTTTTCTCGCCCAGGGTATGGTCGGGTAAAAGAAGTGTGCCATCCATATCGAATGCAGCTAAACGGTACATATTTCCTCTCTGGGCGGGAATGATTTTCACGTTCAAAGTATGGACTGCGATTTGCGGAACTAATAGTGAACAGTTTATGAATACTCTTCCGGGTTTAGTTCACACTTTGGTTTTCAGCCCCGCGCCATCGGCAAAAGTCTGCGATATGCTGAAGTGAATCCCGTACCAGAAAAATAAGGTTCCGTATTTTCCATGCGATTGCAAAACCGGCTTAACCAGTATCAGCGCCTGTATGTGAAAACCGGGCAGGAACCCGTTTTACTGACTGTGACTGAACTGGCCGATATTTTCTGCTGCAGCGAACGCCACACGCGGACGTTGCTGAGCCATTTTAAAGATGCGGGGTGGATAAACTGGCACTCACAGTCCGGTCGCGGAAAACGCGCGTCGTTGTGCTGCCTTAAATCCCCCGAGGATTTGCGCGGTGCTTATTTGCAGGAGTTGCTCAAAAACGGCGAGCATTCGGCAGCTTTGCAACTCAGTCAGCTGGACCCGACACATCTGAATACCCTGCTTGCGCCGCACCTTGGCGGACAATGGCAGGAAGATTCGCCCACGTTGCGGATCCCGTATTACCGCCCTCTCCAGTTTCTGGATCCCTTAACGCTGACCGGGCGCGCAGAACAACACCTGGCGCATACCATTCATGCAGGTCTGACGCACTTTGTCCCCGGAAACCCGACGCCACAGCCGGATCTGGCCCATCACTGGCAAATCAGCAATGACGGCAAAACCTGGCAGTTCTTTCTGCGCAGTCAGCTTTTCTGGCACAACGGAGAACCGCTGAAAACATCGCAACTGCTGACCCGCTTTGAGCAATTGCGCCATTCAGCACGGGGAAAACACAATCTGGCATCTGTGATCCAAATATCTCAGCCACACGCACAGTGCCTGCAATTTGATCTCGATATTCCTGATTACTGGCTGGCGCACCGGTTTGCCGATCTTAATTGTCTGCTCTCACATCCTGAAAATCCGCACATCGGCGCGGGTCCTTTCCGGCTGACGCATTTCTCTCCCGAACTGGTCAGGCTGGAACAGCACACGCTTTATACCCTGCAACATCCTTATCTTGCGGCGATAGAATTTTGGATCACGCCGCAGTTATTCGCGCAAAAGAATAATGTGAGCTGTCAGCATCCGGTGAGGATCATTCTGGGAGAAGAGGAAGAATTGTCGCGCGTCAAACCAGTCAGGCGCAGCACCAGCCTGGGATTTTGTTATATCGCCACCAATCTGCGGCGGGGCGTTCTGAATGAAGCTCAGGCACGGAAAATTGTCCGGCTGATCCAGCGCAGTGGCATGCTGGATAATCTTCCGATTGATCATGACCTGGTGAAAGCCAGCAAAGAAATGCTGCCCGGCTGGCCCATTCCTTTGCATGACGATACCGACGTTCCTCTGCCGGAAAAGCTGAGGCTCCTGTTTCATCCGCCGGTGGAATTTGAATTGGTCGCTCAGGCTTTGCAGCAAAAACTGGCTGATGAGGGCTGCGCGCTGGAAGTCATTTATCACGAGGGGCGTTTGTGGGAAGACGGAGAACTGTTGAAATCCGCCGATCTGCTGCTCGGCGATCGTCTGATCGGTGAATCGCCTGAAGCCACGCTGGAAAACTGGTTGCAGCAGGATCCGCTCTGGCTGGAAATTTTACGCGAAGATGATCTGCACAATCAGCAACAGCGCCTCCTCCATATTCAGCAAATTCCGCTCGAAAACCGTCGCGCCGAGGAATTGCGCGAACATTTCTATCAATGGATGCAAACCGGGATCGTGACGCCTTTATTTAACTATCAGTATCAGGTCAGCGCGCCGCCGCGGATCAGCGGGGTTCAGCTCACGGCGTGGGGCTGGTTTGATTTTTGTCAGGCCTGGGTTCCGCCGCCTTTGTTATCCGAAAACGCGTGAACGAGCTGTTTCGCTACACTATGACGTTAAAGGAAAGTACCATTAACCCAATTTTACTGCGCCGGACGCAGTCGGTTTCGTAATACAGGTAAACAGAATGAAAAGAGCAGTGGTGGTTTTCAGCGGCGGACAAGATTCAACAACTTGTCTGATTCAGGCATTGAAGCAATATGACGAAGTTCACTGCGTCACGTTTGATTACGGCCAGCGCCATCGTGCTGAAATTGAGATTGCACAAAAGCTGTCCGTAGAATTAGGTGCCCGCGCACACAAAGTGCTGGATGTGAATTTGCTCAATGAACTGGCGGTCAGCAGCCTGACGCGCGATAACATCCCTGTACCTAACTTTGGCGATGAAAATGACGGCGGCCTGCCGAGCACTTTTGTTCCGGGCCGTAATATTTTGTTCCTGACCCTGGCAGCAATCTATGCCTATCAAATTCAGGCAGAAGCCGTGATTACCGGCGTGTGTGAAACTGACTTCTCCGGCTATCCGGATTGCCGTGACGAGTTCGTGAAGGCGCTGAATACGGCTGTCTCTCTGGGTCTTGCGCGTGATATTCGTTTCGAGACGCCGCTGATGTGGCTGAACAAAGCGGAAACCTGGGCGCTGGCGGATTATTATCAGCAACTGGATCTGGTCCGCCACAAAACGCTGACCTGCTATAACGGCATTGCCGGAGATGGCTGCGGCGAATGTGCAGCCTGTCATCTGCGCGCCAACGGCCTGCAACAATATCAGTTGGATAAAAACGGCGTTACCGCCAGCCTTAAGAAGAAAACCGGTCTGCGTTAACGGTCAGACGGCAAAGTTTTATGACGGGCGGCCTGAAGCTGCCCGTTTTTGTTTTCACTGTGCAGCCGCGAATCAGTCGTTCTCCAGTTCCAGCTCACGTAATCTTTCCAGTAGCTCACCTTCCAGCGGTAACGCTTTTTGTGTCCGCAGATCGATACACACAAACGTCAGCGTGGCATCTGCCACCACTTCGCCTTCACAAGTTACCACCTGTTCCAGCACACCGCTTCGACCGTTTAACTGCTGCATACTGCTTTCAATGCGCAGCACATCGCCGAGTACGGCCGGTTTGCGATAATTGATGTTTATATTGACCACGATGAAAGCGATTTTGTTTTCGCTCATCCACTGGAAGCCGGACTGATTATCCAGCCATTCCCAGCGTGCCGTCTCCAGAAATTCAAGATAACGCGCGTTGTTAACGTGCTGGTAAACATCGATGTGAAAACCGCGAACTTTAATAAACGTATGCATAGTGGTTAAAAAACTCCTGATAATCGCCTGAGGCATACAACCAAACTGGTCAGATGTCTTTAGAGATTAGCAGAAGAAAACGGCGGCAACCGTTCAGGAATTGCCGCCGCGACATCCGTCACAGTTTCAGACGGTCCTTGTTACGTTCGAACAGTGCAGCACCGATCCCCGGTACTTCTCGCAGCTGTTCGATGTCGGTGAATTGCCCGAGTTCTTCACGGTAGCTGATAATGGCCTGCGCCTTTTTCATCCCTACGCCATTCATCACTTTGGCAAACTCTTCCGCTGTTGCGGTATTGATGTTGACGGTACTTTCATCTGTCACCGCCACCTGTTCCTTTTTCACCTGCGGGCCTGAGACTTTGCCCGCTGCTGTCACGGGCGCAGCCGTCGTGGTTGCCACGCTACTGGCGGCATTCGGTGCCGCCTGCAACATCACCGGTAAAGTAGAAAGCCCCAAAGCCAGAGCCAACGAAAGTGAAGTAATGCCTAATTTTTTCATGCTGTATCCTCCATGTGTTTGACAGCACGGAGAGAGTGCATCAGGGCGAAACAGCGAACAATGGGCAACTTTCAAATATGGAAAAGGCCGCGAAAGCGGCCTTTGTTTGTTGCAACGCGTTGCATAACTTTGCGGCGTTTACTGGTTTTGTGCGGCTGAACCGTATTTGATTTTTGCTTCCTGACGAAGATTTGTCAGCAGCGCATCAAAGGTCACGTTCGAGGAGGTCTGTTGCATCTCCTGCGTGAAACGTGCCACATCGGCTTCAGGCACAACGCCAGGTGTCACGCCGGTCAGCTTGACCAGAACGCTGTTACCTTTGTTATCCTGAGACAGGCCATAAACCGGCTGGTCTTTTTGCGGGTGCGGTAACGCGTAAACGTTTTCTTCGAACGCAGAAGGCTGCTGGCTGCGCTGTACTTTCTGTACTGCGCCAAAGCTCAGACCTGCGGCTTTCATCGCGTCATCGCCTTTACCGTCTTTCAGAGCGGTCAGCAGTTTCTCACCATCAACACGCGCCTGATCCTGTGCTTTTTGATGTTTAAGCATCGCCGTCACCTGATCTTTCACGTCAGCGAACGGTTTAACCCCTTCAGCTTTATGCGCATCGACACGTACCACGAAGGCGCGATCGCCGTCTACGGTGATGATGTCCGAGTTGCTGCCCGGTGAACCGTCCTGACCAATCAGACCGCCTTCAAAAATCGCCTGCACAACAGGTTTGAAATTAATACCTGCAGGGATTTGATTCTGAGTGAACCAGTCAGTATGAACCGCTTTGGTTCCTGCAACCTGCTCAGCTGAAGCTAAAGACTCGTTATCATTGGTCGCGGCTTCGCTGACTTTTTGTTGCAGCGCGTAGTAAGCATCCAGTGATTTTTCCTGCTTCAGCTTGTCGGTAATCGTGTTACGGACTTCAGCGAGAGGTTTCACCTTCTCAGGCGTCACATCTTCAAGGCGCAAGATGAAGAAACCGCTGTCAGATTTAATGACGCCAGACACCTGACCTTTCGTGGTCAGATTCGCGTTTTTAAATTCTGGCAGAGTTGTTTCAGGTTCCATCCAGCCCAGATCACCGCCTTGTTTTGCACTCAGTGCATCGGTCGATTTAGTTTTCGCCAGCTCTGCGAAATCAGTGCCTTTCGCCAGCTCTGCTGCCACAGCGTCGGCATCAGCCTGAGTTTTCAGGACGATAACGCTGTAACGACGACGTTCCGGCTGACCGAATTCGTTTTTGTGCTGATCGTAGTAAGCGCTGATATCCGCGTCAGTCACGTCAGTTTTGCCCTGCATCGCCGCAGCATCCATTTCGATGTAGCTGATCTTGACTTGCTCAGGGGAAATAAAGCTGTTTTTGTTCTGGTCGTAGAAAGCCTGTAACTCTGCGTCAGTGACCTGCTGCTTGGCCGCCAGAGCGTTTGTGTCCAGCGTGGCCGTCTGTACTTCGCGGCTTTGCAGGATCAGTTCACCCAGCGATTTGCTTTCTGCTGGCAGAACAAAATCGGACTGACCGAAGGCTTGTTCGAGCTGCTGGCTGATCAGCTGACGTTTCATCAGCTGTGCAAAGTTATCCGCGGTGTAACCCATGCTCTGGATGCTTTGCAAATATTTAGCGTTATCGAAACGGCCATCAGTCTGGAATTGTGGGGTCGCAAAAATCGCGTCTTTGATCTGCTGATCGCTGACGGCAATGCCTAATTTTTTGGAATACTGATCCAGCAAAGTGACGTCAATCAGATTGCTCAGGGATTCCTGACGCAACTGCTGCATATAACCTTCGCTGCCTGCCAGCGCAGAGAATTGATCACCGAGCTGCTGCTGCAGACGGGTCCGCTGATTCTGCACCGCCTGCTCTAACTGAGCACGCCCGATTTCCTGACCATTCACTTTCGCTGCATAGTCGCCTGAACCGCCGACCAGGTAGTTGCCCACCCCTGTCAAAATAAAGGACAGAATAATCAGGGCCAGAATGATTTTGAGCACGACGTTATTGGAAGCCGCGCGTAAATTGTCCATCATAGTGAGGCAACACTCCGCTGTAATAAAAAAAGCGCACCGTTTTCGATGCGCCTTATATCTTACCTTACCAGCCCGATGACGTCAGGTTATTGTTTAACAACCAGACCTGAATGAAAAAGCATCG
The DNA here is from genome assembly GCF_019049615.1 of Rahnella sp. BCC 1045. Classification (NCBI taxonomy): domain Bacteria; kingdom Pseudomonadati; phylum Pseudomonadota; class Gammaproteobacteria; order Enterobacterales; family Yersiniaceae; genus Rahnella; species Rahnella sp. BCC 1045. The sequence continues at coordinate 21,634 of NZ_JAFMOZ010000094.1, forward strand.
GTAATGCCCCTCACACAGTTTCGACGTCAGTCAGCAGGTAATTAACCGTTAACGGCATCTTTCAGCGCTTTACCTGCACGGAAGCCAGGTACTTTAGCCGCTGCAATACTGATTTCTTTACCGGTCTGTGGGTTACGGCCGGTACGTGCTGAACGTTCACGCACTGAGAAAGTACCGAAACCAACCAGAGCGACTTCATCCCCAGCTTTCAGGGTGTCAGTGACAGATGCAAGAACAGCATCTAAAACACGTCCCGCTGCGGCTTTAGAAATATCAGCACCGGCAGCAATTTTGTCGATCAATTGTGACTTATTCACTCTTTTCATCCCCTCTTAAAATTCGATCATCACGGCGCATTTTCCCTACGGACGTGACCGCGCTGCTGTTATATCAATCTTGTCAGGGCTATGCAAGCGACTGAAAGCAGCCTGAAACCTTCTGACAGTTGACTAACTTAACGGCACAAAAAAAAGCTGGCAAGTGAGATTTCACCTGCCAGCCTGAGTTTTATTCAACTGTGTCTGTCGCGGTCACTATTTTGCTGCAACCGGTAATGCGCCATAAGCCGGATTTTGCAGTGCGATGTTCAAAACATCATCAATGCGTTTAACCGGGTGGATCTCAAGATCTGCCAGCACGTTCGCCGGAATTTCTTCCAGATCGCGTTTGTTGTCATCTGGGATCAGAACCACTTTGATGCCACCACGATGCGCTGCCAGCAGTTTTTCTTTCAAACCGCCGATTGGCAGAACCAAACCACGCAGAGTGATTTCACCGGTCATCGCCACATCCGCACGAACCGGGTTACCTGTCAGACAAGACACCAGCGCGGTACACATTGCGATACCGGCACTCGGGCCATCTTTCGGCGTTGCCCCTTCTGGTACGTGAACGTGAATATCACGTTTTTCGTAGAAGTCAGGGTTGATACCCAGTTTGTCCGCACGCGAACGTACAACAGTCAGCGCAGCCTGAATAGATTCCTGCATAACTTCACCCAGAGAACCGGTGTAAGTCAGCTTTCCTTTGCCCGGTACGCAGGCCGTTTCGATGGTCAGCAATTCGCCGCCCACTTCGGTCCACGCCAGACCGGTGACCTGGCCCACACGGTTTTCGGTGTCAGCACGACCGTAATCGACCTTCTGCACGCCGAGGAAATCTTTCAGGTTGTCGCCGTTGATTTCAATGTGCTTGAGGTCTTTATCCATCAGCAATTGTTTAACCGCTTTTCGGCAAAGTTTAGACAACTCACGTTCTAAACTACGTACACCCGCTTCACGGGTATAGAAACGGATAATGCCGATAATCGCGCTGTCATCAACAGTCAGTTCATTCTTCTTGAGCGCATTACGTTCAAGCTGTTTTGGCAACAGGTGCTGTTTGGCGATGTTCAGTTTTTCGTCTTCGGTATAACCGGAAAGACGGATCACTTCCATACGATCCAGCAAAGGTGCCGGTATGTTCATCGAGTTCGAGGTCGCCACAAACATCACGTCTGACAGGTCGTAATCGACTTCCAGATAGTGATCGTTGAACGCCACGTTCTGTTCTGGATCCAGCACTTCCAGCAACGCTGAAGCCGGGTCACCGCGCATGTCAGATGACATCTTGTCGATTTCATCCAGCAGGAACAGCGGGTTTTTCACCCCAACTTTCGCCATTTTCTGAATCAGTTTGCCCGGCATCGAACCGATGTAGGTACGACGGTGACCGCGGATTTCCGCTTCATCACGTACACCACCCAGCGCCATACGCACATACTGACGGCCCGTCGCACGCGCGATGGACTGACCCAGTGAGGTTTTACCCACACCCGGAGGCCCAACCAGACACAGGATTGGTCCTTTGATTTTGCTGACGCGCGTCTGCACCGCAAGATACTCAAGGATACGGTCTTTGACACGTTCGAGGCCAAAGTGATCGGTATCCAGAACTTCCTGGGCTTTGCGCAGGTCTTTTTTCACTTTGCTGCGGGCGTTCCATGGCACCTGAAGCATCCAGTCGATATAACCACGAACAACTGTGGCTTCGGCGGACATTGGTGACATCATTTTCAGCTTTTGCAGCTCAGCTTCGGTTTTTTCACGCGCTTCTTTCGGCATTTTAGCCGCTTCGATTTTGCGTTTCAGCGCCTCATGCTCATCAGGCGTGTCATCCATTTCGCCAAGTTCTTTCTGAATCGCTTTCATTTGCTCATTCAGATAGTACTCGCGCTGGCTTTTCTCCATCTGTTTTTTGACACGATTACGAATGCGTTTCTCAACCTGCAACAGGTCGATTTCCGATTCCATCATCGCCATCAGATATTCCAGACGCTCGGTGATATCAAACATTTCCAGCACGGATTGTTTGTCAGCGAGTTTCAGCGGCATATGTGCAGCGATGGTGTCAGCCAGACGTGCGGCATCTTCAATGCTGTTGAGCGAAGTCAGCACTTCCGGCGGGATCTTTTTGTTCAGTTTGATATAACCTTCAAACTGATTAATCGCTGTGCGAACCAGAACTTCCTGCTCGCGTTCGTCCACGGCCGGAGATTCAAGGTATTCCGCCTGGGCAGCAAAATGCTCGCCACTGTCAGAAAGCGTCGTAATACGCGCGCGTTGTAACCCTTCCACCAGCACTTTGACAGTGCCGTCCGGGAGCTTCAGCATTTGTAATATTGAGGCTACCGTACCCACGGAGAAGAGATCGTTAACGCCCGGCTCATCGGTTGACGCTTCTTTCTGCGCCACCAGCATGATTTTTTTGTCGTGATCCATCGCGGCTTCGAGGCACCGAATCGATTTTTCCCTGCCAACAAACAACGGGATCACCATGTGCGGATAAACCACCACATCGCGCAGAGGCAATACGGGGATTTCTATGCGTTCAGAACGCTCAGGGTTCATAGAGCTCTCTCTTAGTTTAGCTTCCGCCAGGTTAAGGAAATCTCGTGAAACACGAGTCAGACGGGTTTCAGCAAGTCGTTAACTGAGTATATGGGGATGAATGTCCGACATTCAACGATAAGAATGTGCGAAAAAAAAATGGGGGACAAAATCCCCCATTTCGTGGCTAACTCTCTGGATAGATTGGCTAATTATTCGCCAGATGCTTGTTGTGCTTCTGGTTTGCCATAAATCATCAGAGGTTCTGACTGGCCCGCAATCACGGATTCATCAATAACCACTTTCTCGACATCTTCAAGAGATGGCAGATCATACATCGTATCCAGCAATGCGGCTTCAACGATTGAACGCAGACCACGGGCACCGGTTTTACGGACCATGGCTTTTTTCGCAATCGCGACCAGCGCTTCATCGCGGAATTCCAGTTCAACGCCTTCCAGATTGAACAATGCCTGATATTGCTTAGTCAGGGCATTTTTCGGCTCTTTCAGAATTTGAATCAGAGCTTCTTCATTCAGTTCGCTCAGTGTTGCAACGACAGGCAGACGACCAATGAACTCAGGGATCAGACCAAATTTGATCAAATCTTCTGGTTCAGCCTGCGCCAGCAACTGACCTTCTGTTGCCTTCTGCTCTTTGCCTTTCACTTCTGCACCAAAACCGATACCGGTGTTGGTATTGATACGCTGACCAATCACTTTATCCAGGCCGGCAAACGCGCCACCACAAATAAACAGGATTTTAGAAGTATCAACTTGCAGGAATTCCTGCTGAGGGTGTTTGCGTCCGCCTTGCGGAGGTACGGCAGCGACAGTCCCTTCAATCAGTTTCAAAAGCGCCTGCTGAACACCTTCACCGGACACGTCACGTGTGATCGATGGGTTGTCAGACTTGCGGGAAATCTTGTCGATTTCATCAATATAAACAATACCGCGTTGCGCTTTCTGAACGTCGTAATCACATTTCTGCAGCAGTTTCTGAATGATGTTTTCGACGTCTTCACCTACATAACCGGCTTCGGTCAACGTGGTGGCATCGGCCATCGTGAATGGCACATCCAGGAAACGCGCCAGGGTTTCAGCCAGAAGCGTTTTACCGCTACCTGTCGGCCCGATCAGCAAAATGTTGCTCTTGCCTAATTCGATACCGTTGCTGGTATCGCCATTACGCAGGCGCTTGTAGTGGTTGTAAACTGCCACTGCCAGCACTTTCTTCGCAGGCTCCTGACCGATAACATAATCGTCAAGATGCTGACGAATTTCATGCGGTGTCGGTAATGCGCTGCGTTCACGATGTGGCGCGACTTCTTTGATCTCTTCGCGAATAATGTCGTTACATAAGTCGACACACTCATCGCAGATATACACTGACGGCCCGGCAATCAGCTTACGAACTTCATGCTGGCTTTTGCCGCAAAAAGAGCAGTACAGCAGCTTTCCTGAACCGTCTTTGCGCTTATCTGTCATCAGTAAACCTCTTCTTTAATATCAGTCCCGCAGCGTAACAAACACCACGGCACGACCCTATTACACAACAGCCGCATGATTGGCTGATGTCTGTTCGTTCCCGTTATCACTCAAAGTGAGCAACGTTTGTTTAATTGGCAAACGCTGCCCCTGAGACATCCGTATGAGTATAACTATAGACCATCAGCCCGGCAGAACTAAGCCGTCAGGCGCGATGGGTAAATACGGAATCGACTAACCCGTACTCTACAGCCTCGTTCGCAGACAGGAAACGATCTCGTTCAGTGTCACGCTCTATTTCTTCAAGAGTTTTGCCCGTATGTTTCGCCATCAGCTCATTCATGCGGGATTTCACTTTCAGAATTTCTTTCGCGTGGATTTCGATATCTGTGGCCTGCCCCTGGAAACCACCCAACGGCTGGTGAATCATCACACGGGAGTTTGGCAGGCAGAAACGCTTGCCTTCAGCACCGGCAGTTAACAAGAACGCACCCATTGAACACGCCTGGCCCATACAAATGGTGCTGACGTCCGGCTTGATAAATTGCATGGTGTCGTAAATCGACATCCCCGCAGTGATCACGCCACCCGGTGAGTTGATATAAAGGTAAATGTCTTTTTCCGGGCTTTCTGCTTCCAGGAACAGCATCTGGGCAACAATCAGGTTAGCCATATGGTCTTCAACCTGACCCGTCAGGAAGATGATTCGTTCCTTAAGCAGACGGGAGAAGATGTCGTATGAACGCTCGCCCCGTGAAGTTTGCTCAACCACCATGGGTACCAACGCCATGTTTGGTGCAAATTGCTCTCTTTCACCACTGTATGACATAACCGTCTCCTAATAGATTCTGTTTGGCGCTATTTAAAACCGATTCTACTTGAGATAGGCACACATGACTATGCTCAAGCGGCCAAGTCGCCATTTACACGTCTGACGGTCGTTATCAGTCAGATTTTAACTGCAAATTTACCTGGGTTCGTCATTATTAATTGGGGGATTTACGCCCTTTTTTCAAGCCTGACGGAAAATTTCTTTTCTCTTTCACCCCGACCGGGTAGATGAAAGGCCATATTGGTGAAATGGAATGAACAGGTCTACGTGAGCTGTGCCTTATATTGATAAATATAGTGCAAAAACAACAGCCAAAAACAAAAATATCTCATTTTCAGGAAATAAAAAGCCCGCAGTAAAAACTGCGGGCTTCAGTGTCGAACCTGTAAACAGGCTCAGCAACATGCAATCAGATTATGCAGGTTGAGTCTGGTTCATCAGCTCAGTAAAGGTGGTGGCTTTTTCAGTCACTTTCGCTTTAGACAACAGAGTTTCGACCGCTTGTTCTTCCAGCGCGACGTTACGCATGTTGTTCATCAGCTCTTTATTTTTGCTGTAGAACTCAACCACTTCCTGTGGATCTTCATATGCAGAAGCCATTTCTTCGATCAGCGCTTTAACGCGATCTTCGTCAGCTTTCAGTTCGTGCTGGCTGATCACTTCGCCCAGCAGCAGACCGACTACAACGCGACGTTTAGCTTGCTCTTCGAACAACTCACGTGGCAGTTCCAGCGCTTGTTTTTCGTTGCCGCCGAAACGTTGTGCAGCCTGACGACGCAGAACGTCTACTTCGCCGTCGATCAGTGCAGCAGGCACGTCGATCTCGTTAGCGCTGACCAGACCGTCGATTGCCTGAGTTTTGATGCGGTTACGAACAGCACCTTTCAGTTCGCGTTCCATGTTTTTACGCACTTCTGCACGCAGACCTTCAACAGAACCATCAGCCACGCCGAAACGTTTGATGAATTCTGGCGTCAGTTCTGGCAGCTCACGTTCTTCAACTTTCTTCAGGGTAATCGCGAATTTAGCCGCTTTACCTTTCAGGTTTTCTGCGTGGTAATCTTCAGGGAAGTTTACGTCGATGGTGAATTCTTCACCGGCTTTGTGACCCACCAGACCGTCTTCGAAGCCTGGGATCATGCGGCCCTGGCCCATAGCCAGTACGAAATCAGAGGCCTTGCCGCCTTCGAATTCTTCACCGTCGATAGAACCGGAGAAATCAACGGTAACGCGATCTTCAGCAGTGGCTGCAGCGTCAGTTTCTTTCCAGTCAGCTTGTTGCTTGCGCAGAGTTTCCAGCATGGTATCAACATCAGCGTCGTTAACTTCAACAACAGGTTTTTCAACTTCGATGTTTTCCAGATCTTTCAGCTCAACTTCCGGGTACACTTCGAATTCTACGGAGAAATTGAAGTCTTCACCCTGCTTGTACTCACCCGGGATATAGTTAGGTGCGCCAGCTGGATTGATTTTTTCTTTGATGATCGCATCAACGAAGTTGCGTTGCATCAGATCACCCAGGACGTCCTGACGTACTGACGCGCCATAACGCTGTTCGATGATGTGGCTTGGTACTTTGCCTTTACGGAAGCCGTCAATACGTACTTTTTTAGAGACGTTGATCAGTTCACTGCTCACTGCTTTTTCAATGCTTTCAGCAGGAACAGTAATCGTTACGCGGCGCCCAAGGCCTTGAGTGGTTTCAACAGAAACTTGCATCTTGTTACCTCAAAAAAAAATCACAGTGCTCGGTCAACTCCAGAAGTCGTTCTCAAGATGAGAAGCACAATCGCGCGAACTTACCTTGAAAACGACTTCTAAGAACCGGGACAGTTCTGTTATCAGAACGTAGCCCTGTATTCGAGAGCGTCCGAAACCATTCCGGAAAAATTAGACGCGACATTATAGCGACGCATGCGCACTGAGTCGAGGACGGTATCTCTACGCGCGGGAGGGAAACTCACACGGGACTCGATCCTTCGAAAAATGCGGTCGATGCAAAGGCGTAAACCACCTTGTCGTCTGCCTGTCAGAGGAAAAACAAAAACGGCCCGCGGGCCGTTTCTTGAAATTCGCCTCTACTAATACCGCATCTGATAAGGAAAGTTCCAGTTTTACCGTATCAAATGCTGATATTTGTGCCTTTTGTGAATCAGATCCTCACTATCAGGCCATTGTTCCCGCACCGCGGCAAGGCGGTGATGCGGGAACGGTGTCCTGTAAGCCTTCCCACTCTTTTTGCGTGTAAGTATGGAGAGCCAGTGCGTGCACGCTGCCCGCCAGTTCTTCGGTTAAACGCCCGTAAATGGCACGATGACGTGCTAAAAAGCGTTCGCCGACGAATTTATCGGACACCATCACGACTTTGAAATGGCTTTCTGAGCCTGCCGGTACATTATGACGATAGCTTTCGTCAGTCACTTCCAGGAACGCAGGGTCGAATGCCTCAGCTAATTTTGCTTCTATTTGCTCACGAATCATAGCAATCTCCTCACACCGCATCTGCAGAGAACCGCGCCTGTCTGGTACACCTATCTACTTAAAACTCTCTACATTTAAATAATAGGCTGCTTTACAGCTCTACGTTAATCACATTAAAAAATTTATGCAGTTGATTGATAAAAATGGCGCTCAGTCTGTCAAAGAAATCGCGGCTTCGCTACGCCGGAGTGGGTGATACTGCATACTTGCTGAAAAAAAACGCTAAATATCCGTTTTTACAGATTGACGGGACTTCCACCCGCAAATGGCGATGTTATGATGTCGGCAAATTTTTGAGCATTACTCCTTTATTAATATTGAGAAAACACACATGTTAAAAAAAATCATTTTCCCTGTGCTGGCACTGTTCATGCTGGCCGGATGCGCAACCAGCACTAACACGCTGGATGTGTCCCCGAAAATTGTTCTGCCTTCACAAGACCCAACACTTCAGGGCATCACGATCAGCATCAACGGTGCTGACCAGCGCCAGGATCAGGCTCTGGCCAAAGTTAACCGTGACGGCCAGCTGATTTCACTCACGCCTTCACGCGATCTGCGTTTCCTGTTGCAGGAATCTCTGGAAAAACAAATGACCGCACGCGGTTACATGGTCGGTGCTGACGGCGCAGTTGACCTCCAGATTGTCGTCAATAACCTGTATGCGGATGTTCAGGAAGGTAACCTGCGCTACAACATCACCACCAAAGCAGATATTTCTATCATCGCTACAGCGAAAAATGGCAGCAAGCAGGTGAAAAATTACCGCTCAACGTACAACGTTCAGGGTGCGCTTTCCGCCACCAACGCCAAAATCACCAACGCGGTTAACACCACGCTGGGTGATGTCATCAGCGACATGGCCTCCGACACCAGCATCAGCGACTTCATCAAGGCTAACGCCCGATAAGCTCCGGCTGAAATCTGTGTGACCTATTCTGCCCGGCCAGTCCGGGCAGAATGCTTTTCAGAACAAGCATTCCTTCCTTTATTCTCCCCGCTTCCTTTATTATGCCCCTGCGTCACTCTCTCACCGGTTCGCAGGAACACATTTTCATGATCAGTCAGTACTTTAAGATTTTCACGCAACGCAATACCGTCATTTTACTGCTTCTGGGCTTTGCTTCCGGTTTACCGCTGGCGCTGACGTCCGGCACATTGCAGGCGTGGATGACCGTCGAAAATGTCGATCTGAAAACTATTGGGATTTTCTCGCTGGTCGGCCAGGCTTACGTGTTCAAATTCCTGTGGTCGCCGATGATGGACCGCTATACCCCGTCATTTCTCGGACGCCGCCGCGGCTGGCTGATCCTGACGCAATTGCTGCTGGTCGCGGCGATTTTCGCCATGGGCTTTATGGATCCCGGTAAAGATTTGTTCTGGCTGGCTGCGCTGGCAGTGCTGATTGCTTTCGCATCGGCTTCGCAAGACATCGTATTCGATGCGTATAAAACGGATTTACTGCCACCTGAAGAACGCGGAAACGGTGCCGCAGTTTCCGTGCTGGGCTATCGTCTGGCAATGCTGGTTTCCGGCGGGCTGGCGTTATGGCTTGCAGACCGATATCTCGGCTGGCAGCACATGTACTGGCTGATGGCGGTGCTGATGCTGATGGGCGTTTTCGCCACACTGATATCGCCGGAACCGCAAAATTCTCAGCCTGCACCGCGCACGATTGAAATGGCCGTTGTGGCACCTCTGAAAGACTTCTTTGGCCGCAATAACGCCTGGCTGATTTTACTTCTCATCGTGATGTACAAAATGGGCGACGCGTTTGCGGGCAGCCTGAGCACGACATTCTTAATCCGTGGTGTCGGGTTTGACGCAGGGGAAGTCGGGCTGGTGAACAAAACGCTCGGTCTGATGGCCACGATTATTGGCGCGCTTTTTGGCGGGATGCTGATGCAGCGTCTGAGCCTGTTCCGCGCGCTGATGCTGTTTGGTATTTTACAGGCAGTTTCAAATGCGGGTTACTGGGTTCTCGCCATTACCGATAAAGATCTATATACCATGGGCGCGGCAATTTTCTTCGAAAACCTGTGCGGCGGGATGGGAACAGCGGCGTTTGTGGCCCTGCTGATGACGCTTTGCAACCGTTCGTTCTCCGCAACCCAGTTCGCCCTGCTCTCTGCACTTTCTGCGGTGGGCCGTGTCTATGTGGGTCCGATTGCCGGCTGGTTCGTGGAGGCTTACGGCTGGCCGTGGTTCTATCTTTTCTCGATTGTTGCCGGTGTTCCGGGGTTGCTGTTGTTAGCGGTTTGCCGCCAGACGCTCGAATACACTCAAAAAACGGACACTTTCCTGCCGCGCATTCACTTCGCCAAACCTTACAGCTGGGCGTTACGCTGCATGCTGGGCGGGAGTTTGCTGCTGGTGGTGTGGCTGGTGACGCTGATTGTGAACAGTTTAGGCTGGGCGTCGTGGCACGGGTTTACCGGATTTTTGCTGGAGGCGGGCGTTTTCGTTTGTCTTATCGGTATTATTTTAGGCAGTTTGCTCGATTTTCTCTCACTGCGCAGGACTGCACGTTCCTGATTTACCGCCATTCATTATCAAAATGAATGGCGCGTTTCATTTAACAAATGATCTATAAATATC
>NZ_JAFMOZ010000093.1:0-31852 GCF_019049615.1 Rahnella sp. BCC 1045
CCCGCTGTAAATACAGCGGGTGGGCTTTCTGATGTTTATGCGTTGCCGCTTTCTTCAATCGTGAAGCAGGAACGTATCGGAATCACGCCACGCCGGGAAGGCTTCGCGATAATCCTGTAACGCTTCAAGAGACAGTTCGGCGTCGATAATCATCGCTGAGCCTGGCTCGGCGCGCGCCAGCTCTTCGCCCTGCGGATTAATAATCAGGCTGTCGCCGCTGTAGTGATGGCCGTTATCGTCATCCCCGACGCGGTTGCATCCGGCGACGTAGGCCTGATTTTCAATAGCACGCGCGGTCAGTAACGTTTGCCAGTGATGGCTGCGGCGCGCAGGCCAGTTGGCGACGTAGAGCGCCAGATCGTAATCCTGTTTATTGCGCGAATAGACCGGAAAACGCAGGTCGTAACAGACTTGCGGCAGAATACGCCAGCCGCGCCATTCGACGATTTCACGGCGTTTGCCCGGCACGTAATAATTATGTTCGCCCGCCATGCGGAACAGATGGCGTTTATCGTAGGAATGCACTTTGCCCTGCGGCTCGACCAGCAGGAAACGGTTTACCGCGCCTTCCGTCGTGCTCAGCGCCACGCTGCCGCCAATCATTGCACCGAGTTTTTTCGCCCACTGATGCAGCCATTCCACCACGCGTGACTGTGGCAGCGCGCTGCCCGGCGCCTGCATGGCGAAACCGGTGGTGAACATTTCCGGCAGAATAATCAGGTCGCGGCCGGTCAGTGAACCCAGCAGACCGTCGAAATGCGCGAGATTGGCCTCGCCGTCCAGCCACACCAGTGGTTGTTGCAATACGCACAGTTTTAAAGTTGACACAGGCGCTCCGCAGCAGCGTCCAGCGTGGCTTCCTGTTTGGCAAAGCACAGCCGGATCAGTTTATGTGGGAAGGGCGCGGCGCAGAATACCGACATCGGAATGGCCGCAACGCCCACATGTTCAGTCAGCCAGTGGCAGAATGCAACATCGTCCAGATCCGAGACTTCGCTGTAATCCACCAGCAGGAAATACGTGCCCTGGCTCGGCAACACTTTCAGACGGCTGTTCGCCAGCCCTTGCGCCAGACGGTCACGCTTGGCCTGATAAAATGCCGGTAATTCCTGCCAGTGTTCCGGCGCTTCACGCAGCATATCCGCCAGCGCCAGCTGAACCGGTGTGGAGATCGAAAACGTCAGATACTGGTGAACTTTGCGCAGTTCTGCGCTGATAATCGCCGGGGCGATACAATAACCCACGCGCCAGCCGGTCATGTGATAGGTCTTGCCGAACGATGACACCGCAATCGCACGTTGGCGCAGTTGCGGGTGGCGCAGCACGCTGGCGTGGCCTTCCGGCGCAAAGCAAATGTGTTCGTATACTTCGTCGCTGAGCACAAAAATGTGTTTATCAGCAATGGTTTGCCAGAGCTGCTCAACGTCGCTGTGGCTCCAGACCGTGGCCGACGGATTGTGTGGCGTGTTGATGATGACAAGTTTCGTGCGGTCGGTTATCTGATCGGCGAATTCCGCCCAGTTAACCTTGAATTCCGGCGGCTGCAGCTGAATGCGTTTCATCACGCCGCCCGCCAGTTCTACCGCAGGCGCGTAGCAGTCGTAGCTCGGGTCAAACGCAATCACTTCGTCGCCTTTTGACACCAGCGCGGTGATGGCGATGTACAAAGATTCGGTGGCGCCGGCGGTGATCGTGATGTCGGTATTGGCGTCAGGCGCGTAGCCGTAAATCTGTTCAGTTTTTGCGGCAATCGCTTCACGCAATGGCGCGGTGCCGGTCATCGGCGCGTACTGGTTCGCGCCCTGACTGACGTGATACGCCAGACGGTTGCGCAGATACTCGGGGCCATCGAAATCAGGGAAACCCTGAGACAGGTTAATGGCGTTGTGCTTTTGCGCCAGGGCACTCATCTGAGTAAAAATGGTGGTGCCGAGGGAAGGAAGCTTACTTTCGGGGATCAGTGCGGCTGTGCTCATGGCGGGTCAATACTCCTGGACCGGTGCAGATAGCGATGTTGCTCACAATATAACACGATGTTAATATTTGGCAATCGAGACGCTTAGATGGCTAAATGCCAATTCAATCTAGGCCATATCAATTATTTATATATCGCGGTTTTCACTCCGAACTCAGGCCCTCAACGCACGATTTTTCAGGATTACGATGACAGAGAATTTGCAACTGGGCGCGCTGCTGGCGGCCTGTCACTGGATTGGTCAGAAGGGCTGGAGCCCGGCGACAGGCGGGAATATGTCTGTTCGCGAAGGTGATGCTCATTGCCTGATCACCGAATCAGGAAAAGACAAAGGATCGCTGACCGCAGAAGATTTTCTGCTGGTTGAACTGGAAAGCGGACTGGCACCCAGCGGTCGTCGTCCTTCCGCTGAAACCGGCCTGCACACCATGCTGTATTCCCGCTATCCTGAAACAGGGGCGGTGCTGCATACACATTCGGTGAATTCGACCGTTTTGTCCCGCGTGGAACGCAGCGGCGCGCTGGTGCTGGAAGGCTACGAAATGCAGAAATCGCTGAGCGGCCAGACGACGCACCTCGATCAGGTGGTGATCCCGATTTTTGACAACAGCCAGGACATCTCAGCGCTGGTGCAGAAGATTATTGCCAGCTCGGAACACGCGCCGTTGCAGTATGGTTTTTTGCTGCGCGGCCACGGTCTGACCTGCTGGGGACGGGATGTGGCGGAAGCACGCCGCCATCTGGAAGGACTGGAATTTTTATTCCAGTGTGAACTGCAACGTCGCCTGCTGGAGGCTAAATGATCCGCGCCATCGTCACTGATATTGAAGGCACCACCACGGATATCCGTTTTGTGCATCAGGTGTTATTCCCGTATGCCCGTCAGCGTCTGGCCGAATTTCTGCGTCATCAGCACGAAGAGCCCGAAGTGGCGGCTGCGCTGAACGCTTTGCGAGCCGAAATCGATCGCCCGCAGGCCAGCGTCGAGGCCCTGATTGAGCAACTTTTTACCTACATGGACAACGACGTCAAATCGACGTCGCTGAAAGTCTTGCAGGGTATTATCTGGCGCACCGGTTATGAGAACGGTGATTTCCGCGGGCATTTGTACGCGGATGTTGCGCCGCAGTTAGAAGCCTGGAAAGCCGACGGTTTGCAGCTTTGCGTGTATTCTTCCGGTTCCGTTGACGCGCAAAAACTGCTGTTCGGCTACAGCGATGCGGGCGACCTCACGCCGCTGTTCAGCGGATATTTCGACACCCGCGTTGGCGCCAAGCGTGAAACAGAGTCCTATCAGAACATCGCCGAACAGCTGATTTTACCGCCCGCTGATTTACTGTTTTTATCGGACATCCGTCAGGAACTGGACGCCGCGCGCCTGGCGGGCTGGCACACCTGCCAGCTGATCCGTGACGACGCTGACGAACTCAGCGACCACCTGCAAGTTAATCGTTTTGATCAGATAGCCTTAGAAACATTCTTATAAGAGGGTTGACCATGAGTGCATTGACGATTTTTAGTGACCAGGATCCTTCCGCGCCAGTTTGGGAAAGCCGGGACGGCGACGCCATCGCCGCAGAGCTGAGCAAAATTGATGTACGTTTCGAGCGCTGGCAGGCCGACCGTGATTTAGGCGAAAATCCCCAGTCGCAGGACGTGATCGCCGCGTATCAGCATGAAATCGACAAACTGGTAGAAGAGAAGGGTTATCAGAGCTGGGATGTGATCAGCATGCGTCCGGATAACGAACAGCGCGACGTGCTGCGCACTAAATTCCTCTCCGAGCATACTCACGGTGAAGACGAAGTGCGTTTCTTCGTCGAAGGCGCCGGGCTGTTTTGCCTGCATCTGAACGGTAAGATTTTCCAGATCCTGTGCGAGAAAAACGATCTGATTTCTGTCCCCGCCAATACCCGCCACTGGTTTGACATGGGCGGCTCACCGTCGTTTACCGCGATCCGCGTGTTTGATAATCCGGAAGGCTGGGTGGCGCATTTTACAGGCGACGGTATCGCGGATAAGTACCCGAGGATGGGGGAGTAAGCCTTTTAGAAAGGCTCCAAAGGAGACCTTGGGCTCAAGGGACGCTTAGCGTAAATTTCGGTTTTTCATGTGCGATGATCGCTTAGCGGCTCGCGCCGAAACCGACCAAAGAGGCCCAGGACGGGGCCTCTTTGGAATCTCCGCGTCTTTCTAACTGCGTGCTATCGCTCGCTGGCTATGTTTCAGGGGCCAGCGCTATTGCCGCGAAAACTTGCCGCTGCGCGGTACCCTCACTCGGTTTCGAGCCACAGGTCTCGAAACACTTAGCTCGGCAAGCTTTCTGAAAGCGGCTGGAGGCTTTTTTAAAAGATAAACCATTCTGCTTTTGAATTTAGATAAGCCCCTGGCCGCTTTCAAAACGACGTCGAATGAACGGTGAGAAACAGCGAGAGTCTTTTTCCGAGCCGGTTCGAGCCTGAAATGAGAGCACCGCGCAGCGGCGGCGTTTGCGGCAATAACGGGTGTTACTGAAACATAGCCAGCGAGCGATAGCGCGTGTTGAAAAAGCGGGGAGAAATCCAAAAGAGGGAAAGCACTTCCCTCTTTTGGTCGGTTTCGGCACGAGCCGCTAAGCGATCACCGAACATGTAAAACCGAAATTTCGCAATACCGCCTTAGCGCTACATGTTTGCACATGTAAAACCGAAATTTCCGCAATACCGCCTTAGTGCTGCCCGCGGCTCAGCCCAGCCGCCAACGAAGCCGTGAAGACCCCTTCGCGCACCTGCGCTGGCGTCACCACGCCCACATCCAGCACCCATCCGCTGATCAACTCCGCAGGAGTGACATCAAACGCCGGATTGTAAACTTTCGCATCAAGCGGAGCCCACTGCACGGAACCAAAACTGCCGGAAACGCCGGTGACTTCTTGGGCGTCGCGTTGTTCGATAGGGATCGCAGCGCCGTTCGGACAATGCGGATCGTGCGTGGTGTGCGGCGCGGCGACGTAGAACGGGATGCCGTGGTATTTCGCCAAAACCGCCAGGCTGTAAGTGCCGATCTTGTTGGCGACATCGCCATTCGCTGCGATGCGGTCAGCGCCGACCCAGACGGCGTCAACGCGTTTTTGTGCCATCAGGCTGGCGGCCATCGAGTCGCAAATCAGCTGATACGGAATGCCCAGTTCGCCCAGTTCCCACGCGGTGAGACGGCCACCCTGCAATAACGGGCGCGTTTCATCGACCCAAACCTGTTCGACATTCCCCTGTTCATGCGCGCGGCGGATTACGCCAATGGCCGTGCCGACGCCAGCTGTCGCCAGCCCGCCGGTGTTGCAGTGGGTCAGCAAACGGCTGCCCGGTGTCACCAGCGTAGCGCCGTGCGTCGCAATGCTGTCGCACAGCGCGCGGTCTTCATCCACCAGACGCAACGCTTCTTCCACTAACGCTTTCACATAATCAGGATGTTGCAACGCGGTTTTCATCCGGTCGAGATTATTCATCAGATTGACGGCGGTCGGGCGTGAAGCACGCAGTGTTTCCAGCGCATGATGCAATTCATCCTGCGCCATTCCACGTTCGGCCAGCAGCGCCAGCAGCAGGCTGGCGGATAAACCAATCAGCGGCGCACCGCGCACGCGCAGGGCGCGGATATGATCCACCAGTTCGCTGACGTCGCGGCATTCGCGCCAGTCAGATTGCTGCGGCAGGGCCTGCTGATCGAGGATCCACAGCTGGTTTTCGCGGATACGTAAACTGGTGGTTGTGAGGCTTTGCATTGTTGGTTAAATCCTTGTTGCCCGGTTGCATCTGTTCACTTATTCTGCCAACATGTTTTATGGATGTATAGACGTCTAAACACTTTTAAGGCTAAAAGATAATTTCGAGAGGTCAGGATGTCGCGCTACTACACATTTACCGCCGAAGATGCTGTTGAATATGCCCGTAAATACGGTGGCGTAGCAGATCCGCAATCTCTGGTCACCGCCGATGAAATCGGTGACGGAAACCTGAATCTGGTTTTTAAAATCCGCGATACCACGGGCAAAAGCCGCGTAATCGTGAAACAGGCTTTGCCGTACGTGCGCTGCGTCGGGGAATCCTGGCCGCTGACGCTCGACCGTGCGCGCATCGAAGCGGAAACGCTGATTATTCACGGTCAGTATTGCCCGCAGCATACGGTGCAGGTGTTGCATCACGACGCCGGACTGGCGGTGATGGTGCAGGAAGATTTGTCGGATCATCAGATCTGGCGCAGCGAGCTGGTGCAGGGAAAATACTTCCCGCAGGCCGCCAGCCAGCTGGGTGAATACCTGGCGCAGACGCTGTTTCATACCTCGGATTTTTTCCAGAACGCGCAGACCAAAAAAGCCGAAGTATCCCGTTTCACTAATCCTGAATTGTGTCAGATCACCGAAGATCTGTTTTTCACCGATCCTTATGTCGATCACGAACGGAATAATTTTGACCCGGTTTTGCAGCCGGAAGTCGATGCGCTGCGTGCCGATAAACCGCTGCGTCTGGCGGTGGCGGCGCTCAAGCACCGTTTCCTGAGCAAAGCCGAAGCGTTGCTGCACGGCGATATTCACAGCGGTTCGATTTTTGTGGCCGAAGGCAAGCTGAAAGCCATAGATGCCGAGTTCGGTTATTACGGCCCTGTCGGCTTTGATCCGGGCTCGGCTATCGGTAATTTGTTGCTGAACTATTGCGGTTTGCCGGGGCTGGTGGGCGTGCGTGAAGCCGCCGACGGTCGCGAGCAGCGCCTGAAAGATGTGCGCGAACTGTGGCTGAGCTTCTCCGAACGTTTCCTGCAACTGGCGCGTGAAAAATCACAGGATCCGACGCTGGCCGAGCCGGGCTACGCCGACGTTTTCTTGCAGGAAGTCTGGCACGACGCGGTAGGTTATTGTGGCGCGGAACTGATCCGTCGCACTATCGGGCTGGCGCACGTAGCCGATCTCGATACCATTAAAGATGCTGCGATGCGTGCTGACTGCCAGCGACACGCGCTGAGTCTCGGAAAATGGCTGATTCTGACAGCGTCGCGAATCAGTGATGTGGAATCCTTTATCGCGCGCATCCGCCAGTTCAGCTAATTCTGTCGGTTTCTTGTATAATGCCCGCCTTCGAGGTGCGTAGGGGTAAACCCGGTGGCATTTCCTCGGTTTACTTTTAACAGGAATACAGAATTATGATGCATAACCATGTCTTGCGCAGCGTGCGCTACATGCTGGATTTGAGCGAAGGTCAGTTGATTGAAATCCTCAAAACCACCGGCACGCCGGTCAGCCCTGAAGTGATGTCCCGTTATCTGAAAAAAGAAGACGAAGAAGGGTATATGGAAGTGCCGGACGAAGTCATGGCGAACTTCCTGAACGGGCTGATTGTGTTCAAACGCGGTAAAGACGATCGTTTCCCGGCACCGGAAGTGGAAAAACGTCTGACCAACAACATTATGCTGAAAAAGCTGCGTGTGGCATTTGAGCTGAAAACTGAAGACATGATTGCCGTGCTGACGGCGGCAGATTTCAAAGTCTCCGAAGGCGAACTGAGTGCATTCTTCCGCAAGGAAGGGCACAAAAACTATCGTCCGTGCGGCGATCAGGTTCTGCGCTATTTCCTGAAAGGGCTGACCGCGAAAATTCGTCCTAAGAAAAGCTAAGCTTTAAACATTCGGCTGATAAATATATTTGGCGCAATGTATATGAAATGAATAATAAGCGGGGTGCTGTGAATGTCAGCGCCCCGTTTTTATGTTTATTGGTTTTGTAAGGATGAAATTTCGTTATTACAGTTTTACTTCACGTTTCCCCGCTTTATTTTTGACAGTTTATTCGGCCAGAACCTATCTTCATTTCTCATTATGAAATCTCCGGGCACTATTTTAATAAAAACAAAACAACGTCGTTAATTTATATCGATGGTTTGATTTTGTATTGAAAAGGATATCGTAATTATGAGAAAGATTAAGACGCTGGCATTATTAGTGGGGATCGCCGTGTCGGGTTCTGCGATGGCAGCTGGCTCTTCAGCCAGTCTGGAAGCCCGTATGGCACAGCTTGAAGAGCGCCTTCAACAAGCAGAAGCGCGCGCAGAATCGGCTGAAAAACAAATTCAGCAGCTGAAAAAACAAGATGTGAAGCGTGAACAGGAAATTGCCAGCGTGAAAGAATCCACGCCGCTAGAAGTAAAAACAGACGGTATCTCGAAGGATAAACTTTTAACGCTTAATGGTTTCGATAATCTCAAATTATACGGTGACGTAGAATTTAACGTCGACGGCGCAAGCCGCAGCGGGCAATTAATTTCGGCCAAAAGTGGCGATGATAATAAATGGAATGGCGGCAATGAACGCTGGGACGTCAATGGCCGTTTACTGATCGGGCTGGATGGTTATCGCCGGAATGATAAAGGGCAATTCTCCGGGTTCTCCGTTCAACCTACTGCCGATTTAAATGGGACGATGGGTGTCGATGATGCGGCCTTCTTCTTCGGGGAAGAAAAAGACTGGATGGCGAAAATCGGACGCTTTGAAGCCTACGATATGTTCCCGCTTAATCAGGATACCTTCATCGAATATTCCGGCAATACTGCCAATGACCTCTACGCTGACGGCTACGGTTATGTCTACATGATGAAAGAAGGGCGCGGACGTAGCGACAGCGGCGGTAATATTCTGCTGAATAAAAATATCGGTAACTGGTATTTCGAACTCAATACTCTGCTTGAAGACGGCACTTCGCTGTTTGCCGAAAATAACTATCACGGAAACCATCTTGAACAGGATAAAAACGTCGCGTATCTGCGGCCGGTTATTGCCTGGAAAGGCGAGGCGTTCTCCGTCGCTGCGGCGATGGAAACCAATATCGTCAACAATGCTTACGGCTACAAGAACGATCAGGGCGAAACCATTGATCAGTCCAAACGTAACGGTTACGGCATGACCATGACCTGGAACGGGCAGAAAGCGGATCCGGAAAACGGCATCGTAGCGAACCTGAGCACGGCGTACATGGACGCCTCCGACGAGAAAGATTTCACGGTCGGCACTAATGCCCTGTGGAAAAACTTCGAACTGGGTTACATCTACGCGCATAACCGTATTGAAGAGTTTAATGCCAACGGTTTACGGCCAATGAATGACGAAAACGCCGGTGATGACTGGTTCAGCGAGCCGGGGAGCTACGATATTCATACGATCCACGCCAGTTATCTCATCCCGAACGTGATGGACATGAAGAACTTCAATGTCTATCTGGGCGCGTACGTGTCGATGCTGGAAGCGGATAAACATTACAGCAACGATAATGACAGCGATCAGCGCTATGGCGGGCGTGTAAGATTCAAGTATTACTTCTGATTACCCGTCATCCAGAAAAGAAAAAACCTGAGTGCGTAAACACTCAGGCTTTTTTTAACCGTAAATTTTAAGAATTAAGCGGCTTCGGTATGGCGCGGTTTGGCGTCATCCTTTTTTGCGCTTTCTTCCTCCACGTCCTGCTTTTTCGCGGCCAGTTCGTGTGGCTCAAAATCATCGACGTTAATAGAACGCAGGCGGCTTTCTTCCGCACGGCTGAGAATGCGCGCGTCGTCGGCGCTCAGGTGACCGGCATCCAGACCTTTTTGCGCCAGAATATCCAGACGGGTGAACGGCAGTTTTTTACCCATCGCGTCGCACAGGCGTTTATGCACCGGTTCGGCGGCCAGAATATCCAGTAACGCTTCTTCCAGCAGCCCGACCGGGTTGTGCTCGCTTGGCGTCAGATACTGACCGCGACCAATGCGGCTGCGGGTCGCAGAAGGCACCTGAAGAATACGCGCCAGTTCATGATCAAGACGATCTGACGGTGCCGCGTGTGAACGGCCCAGCGGGAAAATCACCAGGCGCATCACGCCCGCCACAAACGCATTCGGGAAGTTACGCAGCAGGTCGTCGATAGCCACTTCGGCCTGATGCAGACAATCCTGCACGCCCCAGTGAACCAACGGTAAATCAGCCTTGTTGCAACCTTCTTCATCAAAGCGTTTCAGGGTCGCCGTCGCCAGATACATCTGGCTGAGGATATCGCCGAGCCGGGCGGAAATACGTTCGCGACGTTTCAGGCTGCCGCCCAGCACGCCCATGGACACGTCAGCCAGCAGCGCGAGGTTAGCGCTCAGACGGTTAATGTGCTGGTAATAACGCGCGGTTTTATCGTTAACCGGCGTATCGCTGGTGCGGCCGTTGGTCAGACCGAGCCAGAAGCTGCGCACTTTGTTGCTGCCGACGTGGCCGATATGCCCGAACAGCGCACGGTCGAAATCGTCCAGATCATTTTTCTCAGCCGCCGCCATTTCACGCAGAACGTAAGGATGGCAACGGATAGCGCCCTGACCGAAGATGATCATGCTGCGGGTCAGAATGTTGGCGCCTTCCACGGTAATCGCAATCGGCGCGCCCTGATAGGTACGGGCCACGAAGTTGCTTTTACCGAGCATGATGCCTTTACCGCCGGTGATATCCATCGCGTCCATGACAGCGCGCTGACCACGGTGGGTACAGTGATATTTCACAATCGCCGACAGCACTGCCGGTTTTTCACCGAGCATAATGCCGTTGGTGATGAGTGTTGCAGCGGCGTCCATCACATAAGCGTTACCGGCAATACGCGCCAGCGGTTCTTCGATGCCTTCCATTTTACCGATAGGCAGTTTGAACTGACGGCGAATGTACGCGTAAGCGCCGGTCGCCATCGCAAGTGATTTCAGGCTGCCGGTGGAGTTAGACGGCAGGGTAATGCCGCGGCCCACGGACAGACATTCCACCAGCATACGCCAGCCCTGACCGGCCATTTTCGGGCCGCCGATGATGTAATCGATCGGAACGAAAATATCGTTACCGCGGGTCGGACCGTTCTGGAATGGCACGTTCAGCGGGAAGTGGCGGTGGCCAATTTCCACGCCCTGGGTGTCCGTAGGGATCAGCGCACAGGTAATACCCAGATCCGTTTCACTGCCGAGCAGATGGTCGGGGTCTTTCAGTTTAAACGCCAGACCGAGCACGGTGGCGATAGGTGCCAGCGTGATGTAACGCTTGTTCCAGGTCAGGCGCATACCGAGCACTTCTTTGCCCTGCCACTGGCCTTTACAGACGATACCGAAATCCGGAATTGCGCCGGCATCAGACCCGGCTTCCGGGCTGGTCAGGGCGAAACAAGGGATTTCCAGACCTTGAGCCAGACGAGGCAGATAGTGGTCTTTCTGTTCTTCGGTGCCGTAATGTTGCAGCAATTCGCCCGGACCGAGGGAGTTCGGCACGCCGACGGTGATCGCCAGAATTCCGGATACACCCGCCAGTTTCTGTAACACGCGGGCCTGAGCGTAAGCGGAGAATTCCAGACCGCCGTACTCTTTCTTAATGATCATCGCGAAGAAGCGGTGCTCTTTCAGATACGCCCACAACTCCGGCGGCAAATCAGCCAGTTCGTGCGTGATCTCAAAGTCGTTCGCCATGCGACAGGCTTCTTCAACCGGGCCGTCGATAAAGCGCTGCTCTTCTTCGGTCAGGTGTTGTTCAGGGTAATCCTGCAATTTTCTCCAGTCCGGCTTACCGCCGAACAGATCGCCTTCCCACCAGGTCGTACCGGCTTCAATCGCTTCTTTTTCGGTACGCGACATGGCGGGCATCACTTTACGGAAGGTGCGAAGTGCCGGCGCGGAGAACAATGCGCGGCGCAGTGCGGGCACATTGAACGGCAGCAGAATAATCGCCAGTGGCAGTAACAGCCACAACGTCCAAAGATGAATGGCGCCCATGGCAGCAGTAAATGCCAGTAAAATCAGGCTGCTAAAGGCAAGGTTGACCTTGTGATAGAACAACGCACCAAGGATCACGACAAATGCAACAATGCTAAGAACCATCATAGTAAAGCTCCTGAGTAGTAGGAGGTCTGACCTGTTGTAGGGATACAATGGTTTTAGTTCATGCTCATTTCTTTATCAATGTGTTTACATACTAATTACAACACAGCTCACAAACCGGCCGCACGAAGCGTCAAAAACGGAAACTATAAGAATCATTACCGCTTCTTGGCTTCTCGCTGTTTCGGCTTTCCGTTAAACTGCTCAGCGGAAAGTTTTATTGCTATCGGCCAGCCACAGCTGGCTGCAAATGGACATAAAAGAGGCTGCTATGTACCAGGATATTATCCGTACTGAACTGAACGAAGCTGCTGCTACGCTGAATAAATTCATCGGCGATCCGGCAAATATTGAGTCTATTCAACGTGCAGCAGTGCTGCTGGCCGATTCATTCAAGGCGGGTGGGAAAGTGATTTCCTGCGGTAACGGCGGTTCACACTGTGACGCCATGCATTTCGCAGAAGAACTGACCGGCCGCTATCGTGAAAACCGTCCGGGCTACCCGGCGATTGCGATTTCTGACGTCAGCCACATCTCCTGCGTGGGCAACGATTTCGGTTACGAATATATCTTCTCCCGTTATCTGGAAGCCGTGGGTCAGAAAGGCGATGTGCTGTTGGGCATCTCCACATCCGGCAATTCCGGTAACGTGATCAAAGCGATTGAAGCCGCGCGCGCCAAAGGCATGAAAGTTATTACCCTGACCGGAAAAGACGGCGGT
Organism: Rahnella sp. BCC 1045; assembly: GCF_019049615.1. NCBI lineage: Bacteria > Pseudomonadati > Pseudomonadota > Gammaproteobacteria > Enterobacterales > Yersiniaceae > Rahnella > Rahnella sp. BCC 1045. Next base: position 12,578 of record NZ_JAFMOZ010000093.1, read on the forward strand.
AAAATGGACGGTTCTGCTGACGTGGAAATTCGCGTGCCACACTTTGGCTTCGCTGACCGCGTGCAGGAAATCCACATTAAAGTGATTCATATCCTGATCTTATTAATCGAAAAAGAGATGGCGAAGGCGTAATGCTTTTGCTGTAAAGGAGGCGGGAGATGTGCGAATTGCTCGGGATGAGCGCTAACGTTCCAACTGATATTTGCTTCAGTTTCAGTGGATTAGTGCAGCGCGGTGGCGGGACAGGCCCGCATAAAGACGGCTGGGGCATTACCTTCTACGAGGGGAATGGCTGTCGTACTTTTAAAGATCCGATGCCGAGTTTTAATTCGCCTATTGCCCGCCTTGTTCAGGATTATCCGATCAAATCCTGCGCGGTGATTTCCCATATTCGTCAGGCTAACCGTGGCGAAGTGGCGCTGGAGAATACCCATCCGTTTACCCGCGAACTGTGGGGCCATAACTGGACTTACGCGCACAACGGCCAGCTTCGCGGTTATCGTCAGCTGGATACCGGTACGTTGCGTCCGGTCGGGCAAACCGACAGTGAATACGCATTTTGCTGGTTGCTGCATAAACTTACGCAGCGTTATCCGCGTCGTCCGGCCAGCTGGCCGCCGGTGTTCCGGTATATTGCGTCGCTGGCAGATGAGTTACGGCAAAAGGGCGTGTTTAATATGCTGTTGTCGGACGGGCATTTTGTGATGGCCTATTGTTCGACCAATCTGCACTGGATCACGCGGCGGGCGCCTTTCGGAAAGGCAACGTTGTTGGATCAGGATGTGGAAATTGATTTTCAGCAGCAGACGACACCGGATGATGTCGTCACCGTGATTGCCACGCAACCGCTGACGGCAAACGAAACCTGGAACAAAATTGCTCCAGGTGAATTCGCATTATTTCACCGGGGCGAACGCCAGCTGTGAAGGCAGCGGGATGTTTGACAACGGTTGCAGCACTTCATATTTCCCATTAGTCACCACAACGTTCGGTGGCTGATGGTGCTTCTCAAAGTACGCAAAGCCCGGCTGTAGCTGACGCCAGAACGTGATGTAGCTTGAGTTTTTGTGCGACTGCATGTTGGCATCGGTCATTTTGAACGGATAAATGCTGATCTGCACGTTGCGCTGGCCGAACTGGAAGGCCGCCTGCACGTAGGTGAAGATTTCATCCATATAACCGTCAGTCATCGCGTAGCAACCGATAGATTTGCAGTTGCCGTGGATCATCAGATACTTACCTGAATAACCTTGCGAGATGTCATAGGCGTTGGGGAAACCTATGTTGATGGCGCGATAAAAGCGGCTGTCCGGTTTCAGGTGGTGAATATCCACGTTGTAGAAACCTTCCGGGCTTTTAAAATCACCTTCACGACGTTTATTTCCTAAACCGCCAGAAAAATCGCAGATGCCGTAACTGCCGATCAGACGATATTCGCCGTCGAGCTGAGCATACAATTCGAGTTTACGTTCTTGTTTGAAAATCTGGATATAAACGGGAGCACCTAACAATTGTTTTTTAAGTGCCGCGTTAACCGGGACAGCATCGCTGGCCACGGCGTAATTTGCTGTAAATAAAGGCAAACTGAGGAGCATCGCAAGAAACAGCGCGATTCTGATCATTCTAAGTCCTGCTCGATAATAATTTTGATTATTTTGTCTACAGATGAACTGCCTGTAAGACCGCCACTGATTTTCTTCTTATGTACTGCCTGTCTGAAACGTTGCCATATTAATACTGATTAATTTTTTAGCAATCACCAAATATTGAATTCTCGCTTCAGGAAATGTAAATACTTTCTGATGCCATTAATGGTGATTAATTAAGCCAAATTAACCGTCATTTTCTGTGTTTGAAATCTCCTGATTCAACTGTATACTTATACAGTCATTGGGGGAGGGCTATGCGCAAAATCATTCATGTGGATATGGACTGCTTTTTCGCGGCCGTCGAGATGCGCGATGATCCTTCCCTGCGCGACATTCCTATCGCCATCGGTGGCAGCCGTGACCGGCGTGGCGTCATCAGCACCGCCAATTATCCGGCACGCAAATTCGGCGTACACAGCGCGATGCCGACCGGAATGGCGCTCAAACTTTGCCCGCACCTGAAAGTGATTCCCGGCAGAATGGAAGCGTATAAAGAAGCGTCCAACCATATTCGCGAAATCTTTGCGCGTTATACGCCATTGATCGAGCCGCTGTCACTCGACGAAGCTTATCTGGATGTTTCAGAATCGACCCAATGCAATGGCTCCGCGACGCTGATCGCCGCTGAAATCCGTCAGGCCATTTTTGAGGAAATTAATCTGACGGCCTCAGCGGGCATTGCGCCTATCAAATTTCTGGCAAAAATTGCCTCAGACCTGAATAAACCCAACGGCCAGTTTGTGATTACGCCAGACAAGGTTGAAGCTTTTTTACTGGATCTGCCGCTGAGTAAAATCCCCGGCGTTGGCAAAGTCACCGCCCAGCGATTGCAGGAGCAGGGGCTGATCACCTGCGGCGACGTACAGCGCTATGATTTAGCGAGGCTGCTCAAGCGTTTCGGGAAGTTTGGACGCGTGCTGTGGGAGCGTTGTCAGGGCATCGACGACCGTGAGATTTCAGCCGAGCGGCTGCGGAAATCTGTCGGCGTGGAACGCACGCTGGCGGAAGATATCCACAGCTGGGAAGAATGCGTGGCACTGATCGAACGCTTATATCCTGAATTACAAACGCGCCTGAGCCGTGTCAGCCCGAATTTACGCATCGCGCGTCAGGGCGTGAAACTCAAATTCCATGATTTCCAGCAGACGACGCAGGAACATGTCTGGCCGGTGCTCAATAAAGAAGATTTACTGAAAGTCGCGCGTGAAGCGTGGGAACAGCGGCGCGGCGGGCGGGGAGTCAGGCTGGTGGGGTTGCATGTCACGTTGCAGGATCCGCAGATTGAGCGGCAACTTCTTCTTCCCTGGGAGTAATCCCCGTCATCCTTCAAACTGTCTCTGCGTTGGCTGCCTTCGCAAATCCCGGTCACCTACTTGTGTATGCTCCCGGGTATTTACTCAATTGCCGCCTTGATACAGCCCGAATGATTCAGGGGATTGATCGAGTATTAACCGCGTTCAGGAATCGCTTTCAGCAGAGCTGTCAGCAGTTTCCAGTACAACTCAACGCTGGCGATTTCAACCTGCTCGTCCGGCGAGTGTGGCCCGGTGATGGTTGGCCCGATGGAAACCATGTCCATGTCCGGGTACGGTTTTTTGAACAGACCGCATTCCAGACCGGCGTGGATCACCATGATATTCGGGGTTTTGCTGAACAGCGTTTCGTAGGTTTCACGCACCAGCGTCATCACCGGAGAGCTTGGTTCAGGTTTCCAGCCAGGATAGCTGCCTTTTGCCAGACTTTTCGCGCCTGCCAGTTCGCTCAGCGACTTCAGCATGCTAACGACGTATTCTTTGCCGCTGTCGATAAGGGAACGGATCAGGCTGTTGATCGCGACTTCGTCATCTTTCATGGTGACAACGCCGACGTTCAGGGAGGTTTCTACCACGCCTTTGACGTCATCGCTCATGCGGATCACGCCGTTTGGCGTCGCGTTCAGCAACGCAATGAATTTGCCCTGGCTGTCTTTGCTCAGCGCTTTCGCAGTACTTTCTGCTGCTTCCACGACAAAAGCGATTTTCTTCTCAACCGCAGACAGCTCGAACTGAATCGTTGCCAGGAATTCCTGTGCAGCGGCTTTCAGTGCGTCTGCTTTATCGGCTGCAATCGCCAGTGTGGCGATGGCTTCGCGGGGAATGGCGTTACGCAGCGTACCGCCGGTGAAATCCAGCAGGCGCAGGCCGAGGGTGTCGGCGTGTTCTGACAGGAAGCGCACCAGCAGTTTGCTGGCATTGCCCAGACCGAGGTGGATATCCGCGCCGGAGTGGCCGCCTTTCAGTCCCTTCAGGGTCAGTTTCAGCGTGGTGAAACCGGCCGGAACCGCTTCGCGGCTCAGTGGCAGAGTGGCGGTAAAATCAATCCCGCCGGCGCAACCCATGTAGATTTCGCCTTCGGTTTCAGAATCGGTGTTGATCAGAATTTCAGACTGTAACCAGTTTGGTTGCAGGCCGAATGCGCCCGCCATGCCGGTTTCCTCGGTCATGGTCAGCAGCACTTCCAGCGGCCCGTGTTCTACGCTTTCATCAGCCAGAACCGCCAGTGCAGAAGCCAGGCCAATACCGTTGTCTGCGCCCAGCGTGGTGCCGCGGGCTTTTACCCAGCCGTCTTCAATGAGCGGCTGAATCGGATCTTTAGTGAAATCGTGAACAGTATCGTTGTTTTTCTGCGGCACCATATCGAGGTGAGCCTGCAGGGCAACGGCTTTGCGGTTTTCCATGCCTTTGGTGGCCGGTTTGCGCAGCAAAATGTTGCCAACTTCATCACGCTCAGCGTGGATACCCTTTTCCTGAGCCCATTCAACGATGTGTTTTGCCAGCGCTTCTTCATGATAAGAAGGGTGCGGAATTGAACAGATTTTGGCAAAAATATCCCACAACGGTTGTGGCGAAAGCTGAGACAGTTCAGACACTATAAGTCTCCTGTAACAGTCAGCTCATTCAGGCTCCATTTGCAGGGGAACTGATTGAGATGCTGTAGGTTTAAGGTTAAGTAATCCCCGCCAAACTGTGTGGCGAGTGGCCTGACAGAATATCACTTAATCTTAACCTGTGCGCGGGCGCGGGGAGAAAATCCGGGTTTTTTGGGGCCGTGAGGCCAGATAATCGCTGGTTTTTGTGAGCCGGACTCACTATAATCTCGCGCAACCTTTTTCCCCGAATACACCCGTCATACTTCAAATTGCAGATGCGTTGGCCGCGTTCGCTCACCCGAATCACTGACTTAGGTCAGCTCATCGGGATTCGTTCACTTGCCGCCTTCCTGCAATCCGAATTATTTAGGGTTTAAATTTTTAGAAGCCGTTAATTCACTGGCTGGGACACCTTTATGAGCGAAAAATACGTTGTAACCTGGGACATGCTGCAAATCCACGCCCGCACGATGGCTAAACGTCTGCTGCCGGCAGAACAATGGAAAGGCATTATTGCCGTCAGCCGCGGCGGTCTGGTTCCGGCAGCGTTACTGGCTCGCGAACTGTGCATCCGTCATGTGGATACCGTATGTATCTCCAGCTACGACCACGACAATCAGCGTGAAATGCAAGTGCTGAAACGCGCAGAAGGTGACGGTGAAGGTTTCATCGTAATCGACGATCTGGTCGATACCGGCGGTACTGCAAAAGCGATCCGCGAAATGTATCCGAAAGCGCATTTCATCACGATCTTCGCCAAACCTGCCGGTGCGCCGCTGGTTGACGATTACGTGGTTGATATCCCGCAGAACACCTGGATTGAACAGCCGTGGGATATGGGCGTGGTGTTCGTCCCGCCATTGGTCGGTAAGTAAATCCTCGTCATCCTTCGCGCCGCCTTGATGCAGCACGAAGGATTTAGAGGATGCAATGACCCCCTTTTAACGCCTGGCTAATTGCCGGGCGTTTTGCTTTTGCTGACTTGAAATCCTTTCCGCTTGACCTCACTCCTGTCTTGTCGCAACGTGGGCGGGTTATAATCCCTGCCTGAAACGTTCGCCTGCGGGCGAAAAGCTGCTTGCTAACGGAGGATCTTGCATCATGGCTCCAGCCAATCTCACGGAAAAACTGTTCAAACCGTCATTCAAATATCCGGAAACTTCGACACTGGTTCATCGCGTTCATCATCACAATACGCACCCGCCGATGCACTCAGCGCTGGAAGGGGATACCGTGAATTGTTGGTACCGGACAATCAACCGTCTGATGTGGATGTGGCGCGGCGTTGATCCGCTGGAAGTGGAAGAAGTGCTGTCGCGCATTGCCGTTTCTCAGGCCGAACACAGCGACCCGTTATTGCTGGATACCGTCATTGGCTATCGCAACGGTAACTGGATTTATGAATGGTCCAATCAGGCCATGCACTGGCAGCAAAAAGCCGCCGATGAAAAAGACGCCAATCTTGCCAGCGAATACTGGCTGAAAGCCGCGAACCTTTACAGCATTGCCGGTTATCCGCATCTGAAAGGCGATACGCTGGCAGAACAGGCGGAAGCGCTGGCTAATAAAGCGTTTGAGAAATCCTCCGAACATTCGCCGTATGATCTGAAAGAGCTGGAATTCAAAATTCCGGGCGGTGCACCGATCACCGGTTTCCTGCATCTGCCGAACGAAGGCAAAGCGCCGTTCCCGACGGTGATGGTGTGCGGCGGTCTGGACACGTTACAAAGTGACCATCAGCGCCTGTTCCGCTCTTATCTCGCGCCGATGGGCATTGCGATGCTCACCATCGACATGCCGTCGATCGGTTTTTCCTCTAAATGGAAACTGACGCAGGACACCAGCTTTCTGCATCAGCAGGTTCTCATGCAGCTTTCTGATGTGCCGTGGGTAGATGCGAGCCGCGTCAGCTTGCTGGGTTATCGGTTTGGGGCGAACGTCGCCGTGCGGCTGGCGTATCTCGAACCACGCCGCGTACGGGCTGTGGCGACGCTGGGCGCGCTGGTGCATTCGCTGCTGAGCGACCCGAAATGTCAGGAACAGGTGCCGGATATGTACATGGACGTGCTGGCGAGCCGCATCGGAATGTCGACCGCGTCGGACTCCGCGCTGAAAACCGAACTTAATCGATATTCTCTGAAAACGCAGGGATTATTAGGGCGCAGAACACCGACGCCAATGCTTGCCGCCTACTGGGAAAGCGATATCTTCAGCCCGAAGAGCGAAGCCAGGCTGATTGCGGATTCCTCCTCCGAAGGCAAGATTCTGACCATCAAAAGTGAGCCGCTTTATCAGCACTTTGACAGCGCGTTACACGAAATTTGTGAATGGCTGGAAAAGCATATGCGTTAACTTAACAGTTGCTAATTCCTAACGTTTTGCTAAAAAGGATCGTCTTTCTATGGAGGTTGTACTATGACGTTACCAAGTGGTCATCCTAAAAGCAGGCTAATGAAACGTTTCGGTACGCTGGGGCCGTACATTAGAGAAGGGAAATGCGAGAACGACCGCTTTTTCTTTGACTGCTTAGCTGTCTGTGTGAACGTGAAGCCCGCACCGGAGAAGCGTGAATTCTGGGGCTGGTGGATTGAGTTGCAGGCTGAAGACGAGCGTTTTACCTATGTTTATCATTTCGGCTTGTTCGATAAAGATGGCATCTGGAAAGCGCAAAACATTAAAGATGCTGAAGTACGTGAGAAGCTTGAGACGACGTTGAAAGGGTTCCACAAGAATCTCAACAAGATGATCGAAGAGATGTCCCTCAGACTGGAACCTGCTGATGATTTCAGCGAGGAACCGGTAAAGCTCTCCGCCTGACACCTTCTGTACTACCCATTCCCACGATGAATACTGCTATTATAGCGTTATGCCGGTTGGCATAACGCTTCTCCCCTGTTACAAAGACAACGAAGCATTTCTTATTTCACCTTAATGGAAAGACTAATGAGTGGCAGTCAGACACTGGTTGTAAAACTGGGCACCAGCGTGCTCACTGGCGGTTCACGCCGCCTCAACCGTGCTCACATTGTTGAGCTTGTCCGCCAGTGCGCGCAACAACATGCGGCAGGGCACCGGATTGTGATTGTAACGTCGGGCGCGATTGCCGCCGGGCGTGAACATCTTGGCTACCCCGAACTCCCCGCCACCATTGCTTCCAAACAGCTGCTGGCTGCCGTCGGGCAAAGCCGTTTAATCCAGCTCTGGGAGCAATTGTTTTCGATTTATGGCATTCACATTGGTCAGATGCTGCTGACGCGTGCCGATATGGAAGACCGTGAGCGTTTCCTTAACGCCCGCGACACGATGCACGCGCTGCTCGATAACCGTATCGTACCGGTCATTAACGAGAATGATGCGGTGGCGACGGCGGAGATCAAAGTCGGCGATAACGACAATCTTTCCGCGCTGGCTGCCATTCTGGCCGGTGCCGATAAACTGCTGCTGCTGACGGATCAGAGCGGGCTTTTCACCGCCGATCCGCGCACCAATCCAGAAGCCGAACTGATCCGCGAAGTCATGACGATTGATGACGAACTGCGTGGCGTGGCGGGCGACAGTGTTTCCGGTCTGGGCACCGGCGGTATGGCGACCAAATTGCAGGCCGCGGATGTCGCGTGCCGTGCGGGTGTCGATACTATTATTGCTGCGGGCAGCCTGCCGGGCGTGATTGGCGATGTGATTAACGGCGTTTCCGTTGGCACGCGCTTCCACGCAATGGAGACCCCGTTGGAAAACCGCAAACGCTGGATCTTCGGTGCGCCCCCTGCCGGTGAAATCACCATCGACGACGGCGCGGTTTCCGCCATGATGGAGCGCGGCAGTTCCCTGCTGCCAAAAGGTATCCGCGAAGTGAAAGGCGATTTCTCGCGTGGCGAAGTGATCCGCATCCGCAACCTGAACGGGCGTGACCTCGCGCACGGTGTCAGCCGCTACAACAGCGATGCGATGCGCATGATTGCCGGTCATCACTCTCAGCAGATCAGCGAAATTCTCGGTTACGAGTACGGCCCGGTTGCTGTGCATCGTGACGATATGATTGTCAGTTAAGGAGTAATACATGCTTAACGAGATGGGCAAGGCCGCGAAAGCCGCGTCCTGGCAGCTCTCCACCCTCAGCACTGCGCAGAAAAACCGTACCCTGATGCTGATGGCCGATATGCTCGAAGCCAACAGCCAGAGCATTATTCTTGCCAACGAACTCGACATGGCCGCCGCACGTGAAAGCGGGATGAGCGACGCATTATTAGACCGCCTGCTGCTTACGCCCGCGCGCTTATCGGCGATTGCCAGCGACGTGCGTGATGTCTGCCGCCTGAGCGATCCGGTCGGGCAGGTGATTGACGGTTCGCAGCAGGACAGCGGTTTACGTCTCGAGCGCCGCCGTGTACCGCTTGGCGTGATCGGCGTGATTTATGAAGCCCGCCCGAACGTCACCATCGATGTCGCCAGCCTGTGCCTGAAAACCGGCAACGCCGTTATCCTGCGCGGCGGTAAAGAAACGCACCACACCAATCAGGCGACGGTTAACGTCATTCAGATGGCGCTGGAAGAGTGCGGATTGCCGAAAGCGGCCGTTCAGGCGATTGAAAGCCCGGATCGCGCGCTGGTGGCTGAACTGCTGCGTCTGGATAAATACGTCGACATGCTGATCCCACGCGGTGGTGCGGCGCTGCACAAACTGTGCCGCGAACAGTCCACTATTCCGGTGATCACCGGCGGTATCGGCGTGTGTCATACCTTTGTGGATGAAAGCGCTGATTTCGACAAAGCGCTGACCGTGCTGGAAAGCGCGAAAGTACAGCGTCCGAGCGCCTGTAACAGCCTGGAGACCGTGCTGGTGCATGAAGCCATTGCTGCCCGTTTCCTGCCGCAACTGAGCGACAAAATGCACCGCGCAGGCGTCACGCTGCATGCCAGCGAGACGGCGATGCCTTATCTGCAAAATGGCCCGGCGAAAGTGCTGGCGGTGACCGAAGAAGATTACTCGGATGAATGGCTGTCGCTGGATCTGAACGTCACCGTCGTCGCCGATCTGGACGCCGCCGTGGCGCATATCCGCACCTACGGCACCGAACATTCGGATGCGATCCTCACCCGTTCCATCAGCAGCGCTGACAGATTCGTACGTGAAGTGGATTCTTCGGCGGTATACGTCAACGCCAGCACCCGTTTCACCGACGGCGGACAGTTCGGTTTAGGCGCAGAAGTAGCGGTCAGCACGCAAAAACTGCACGCCCGCGGCCCGATGGGATTAGAAGCCCTGACGACGTATAAATGGATTGGTTATGGCGACGATTTAGTGCGTCCGTGACCCTTTTTCCACCGGTTTCAATCCTATGAAACCGGTGGAAATTTCCTATTCTGCGTCATTTGATGAGAAAAACAGCAAACGCACTTTCAGGGGCTTGACGTCAGCGTCAGATTTCACTAATTTAGCACCCCGTAGTTCCCCGGTAACACTTCAAAAAGCCGACTTAGCTCAGTAGGTAGAGCAACTGACTTGTAATCAGTAGGTCACCAGTTCGATTCCGGTAGTCGGCACCATTTTTAAGATCCTAATCCCAGAAATATCAAAACGTTAATATTCTACGCTCCGGCGATGTCCTGCTGTTATCAGCCCGCTTTTTCACGCCAAAATAAACTCAATATCCATAACGTGCGCAGGGTGATTAAGATCTCACCAAACGTTCCGTCAGAGCCTTGACGGGCGCCGTCGGTAAGGAATAAGTTGTCACTCCGTAGTCTTCCGGCAATCCCTCAAAAAGCCGATATAGCTCAGTGGGTAGAGCAGCGCATTCGTAATGCGAAGGTCGTAGGTTCGACTCCTATTATCGGCACCAATTAGTGTTCCAGATTATCCCTTCAGGAAATAAAGGTTAACTCCGACATTATGTTGATCAAAAGACTCAAGGAAGCGCGTCTGCGTTCGGGACTTTCTCAGTACAAACCTGGTGTACTCGCGGGGCTCGATGAAGCTTCTGAATCAATATGAGAAGGGCAGGCATCAGCCCGATCAGGATACGGTGAGCCGAATCGCCAAAGTATCAGATGTGCCCGTTGCCTATTTTTATGCAGAGTAAGACGAGCTGGCTGCGCTGATTATTGAATTTCATGAAAGTAAAAAGCCGTCTGATACTGTTCAATCTTAGGAATCACCGGCTATCAGCCAGAAACTGTAAGCCTTTGCCCGGCTATGTACAAAAGGCAAAATTTCATCGCCTGACTGTTTTCCTGGCAGGGCATATTCAAGCGGCAGATAGAAATCTCGGCCGTTTCTAACCCCCGTCGCTCAATCCCCCTAAACCGTCAACTCCCTTGCATAACGAATAAAATCCGCCAGAGCTTTATTTTTTTGGTGTCGCTGCCAGCTCAGGGTCAGGGTGGATGTCGCGCCTGAGTCGGTCAGGAAGCAGTAGTTCACGTCGGGGATCATCACCGATCTCTGCGTTTCCGGCACCAGCGCGACGCCCATTCCCATTGAGACCAGCCCGATAGCCACTGACACATCCCGCGTAAACTGAATTTTCTGGGGGACAAATCCGGCTTTCTGGCAGGCGTTCATCGCGGACCACCCAAGGCCGACGCCGGGCGGATCTCTCTGGATAAGGAAAGGGCATTCGGAAAGTGAGGAAAGGGCGATTTTTTGATCGGAAGCCAGCGGATGATTGCGCGGGAGAACGGCAATCAGCGGGCGGGTTGCGACGTCAAGATATTCCAGTTCCGGGTACTTCGGTACCGGCGAGCGGACGAGGGCGATATCAAGTTGATAATTGAGCAGAAGTGTTAGCTGCTCGTGAACGTTATGTTCTTCAATAACGATCTCAATATCCGGTTTTTTCTTGCGGTAACCATTAATTAACAGCGCCAGCGCCGGATCCAGTATCGACGATCCGACGTAGCCGAGCTTCAGCTGTCCTTTAAAACCCTGCCGTAAACTGCGCGCATTTTCGAGAAATTTCTCGTAATGGTTGATGGCAATCCGCGCTTCTTCTACCAGCTGCTGCCCCTCGAAAGTCAGCGCCACATGGCGCTTGTCGCGGGTAAAAAGCGGGATCCCCAGTGACTGTTCGAGCGCCTTGATGTGCTGGCTTAATGCGGGCTGCGCGATGTTGAGTTGCAGGGCGGCTTTACCAAAATGCAGCACTTCTGCCAGCACCACAAATGAGTGTAATTGTCGGTAATCCATACGTTCTCCGTGTCGTTTTTCTCATAATAATCCCTTATCAAAGAGCCGGGTAATGTTATTGGACTCTTATCACCGATTCTTTGCAAACTGACCGGGCAGCGGCAAAGAAGCACATTCCGCTGCACCCCCGATTACCTGACTTTAAGGGCCATTGAGATGTCTGAAGAACAAAAAAAAGTGACTGATCTCCGTTCCGCACTGGAGGTCTTAAGCCAGTACGACGACGAACTGATCTACACCGATGAACCCGTGGATCCGATCGCGGAATTATCCGGTGTATACCGCTACGTAGGCGCCCACGGCACCGTTAAACGTCCGACCCAAATCGGTCCGGCAATGATCTTTAATAAGGTCAAAGGCTATAACGACATGCGGGTGCTGATTGGCCTGCTGTCTTCACGCAAACGCGTGGCTCGTCTGTTCGGCACCACACCGGAAAATCTGGCGTTTATGCTGAAAGATTCCGTGTCGAATCCTATCGCGCCCATCGTTATTCCACGCGAAAAAGCGGTGTGTCAGGAAGTGGTTCATCTGGCGACTGACCCGGATTTCGATATTCTGAAAATCCTGCCAGCGCCGACCAATACGCCGGAAGATGCCGGTCCGTATTTCACCCTCGGCATGTGCTACGCCTCCGACCCGGAAACCGGTGAGCATGACGTCACCATTCACCGCCTGTGCGTGCAGAGTAAAGATGAAATCTCCATGTATTTCGTGCCGGGCCGTCATCTGGACGTGTTCCGTCAGAAAGCCGAAGCGGCCGGTAAACCACTGCCAATTTCAATCAGCATCGGTGTGGATCCGGCGATTGAAATCGGTGCGTGCTTTGAGCCGCCAACCACGCCGCTGGGTTTTGACGAACTGTCCATCGCGGGCAGCCTGCGCAATCAGGCCGTAGAACTGGTGGATTGCCTGACCGTGAAGGCGCGCGGTATCGCTAACGCCGAAGTTGTGATTGAAGGCGAACTGCTGCCGAACTACCGGGTTCGCGAAGACCAGAACACCAATACCGGCAAAGCGATGCCTGAATTTCCGGGTTATACCGGTGCCGCGCAAGCCGAAGTGCCTGTGATTAAAGTGAAAGCGATCACTCACCGCCGCCATCCGATCCTGCAAACCTGCATCGGGCCGAGCGATGAACACACCAATATGGCGGGCATTCCGACTGAAGCCAGTATCCTGCAGATGGTTGAACGCGCGCTGCCGGGCTTTGTGCAGAACGTTCACTGTCCGTCACCGGGTACCGGTAAATACCTGGCGGTATTGCAGGTGAAAAAACGTTTTGCGGCTGACGAAGGTCGTCAGCGTCAGGCGGCACTGCTGGCGTTCTCAGCGTTCTCCGAGCTGAAACACGTCATGCTGGTGGATGAAGATGTCGATATCTTTGATCTCAATGACGTTATCTGGGCGATGACCACCCGCTATCAGGGCGATGTCAGCACCATCTTTATTCCGGGCGTGCGCTGCCATCCGCTCGATCCGTCATCCGATCCGGCTTTCAGCCCGTCGGTGCGCGACCACGGTATTGCCTGCAAAACCATTTTCGACTGCACAGTACCTTATAACCTGAAAGCGAATTTCCACCGCAGCGAGTTCCTCGAAGTGGACGTAAACCGCTTTATCCCGGGTTTTACTAAAAAGTGATCAGTAATAAACAATAAGGAAACAGCATGTCAGGGTCTGCATTAAAGGCACCACAGAAACCCCGCGTTATCGTCGGGATCAGTGGCGCGTCCGGGTTCTCTTATGGCGTTCAGGCGTTGCGTTACCTGCGCCAGCTGGATGTGGAAACGCATCTGGTGATCTCCCCGGCGGGGCATCTCAACCGTGAGCACGAAACCACGCTGACTGAAACGGATGTGGCGGAACTGGCGGATGTGGTTTATCCCTTCCGCGCGGTGGGGGCGGCGATTGCCAGCGGGTCATTCCGTACGCTCGGCATGCTGGTGGCGCCTTGTTCGATGCATACCCTGGCGGCTATTTCGACCGGCCTGACGGATAATCTGCTGACGCGGGCGGCTGATGTCGTATTAAAAGAACGGCGCCGGTTGGTACTGATGGTGCGTGAAACGCCGCTGCATGCGGGGCATCTGCGTAACATGCAACAGGTGACGGAATCCGGCGCAATTGTTTTTCCGCCGGTGCCTGCCCTGTACGCAAGGCCGACAACTGTTGAAGAAATTATTGCGCATAGCGTGGCGCGCGCGCTGGGTCTGCTGGATCTGGACTGTGCCGATTTGCCTCGCTGGGGTGAAAACATGAAGTTAATGACCAGGAGTAAAGACTCATGATTATCGGACCTTATATCAACGGCTCCGCCGTATTGATTGGCGGCATTGTCGGCGCGGTGCTCAGTCACCGCCTGCCGGAGCGCATCCGTACGTCTATGCCCTTGATTTTCGGCGCGGCGTCCATGTGTATGGGCGTCGTTCTGGTGGTAAAACTCAGCCATATGCCGGTGATGGTGCTGTCGGTGATCCTCGGCGCGCTGCTCGGTGAACTGTGTTATCTGGAAAAAGGCATCGGCAAACTGGGCAGTAAAGCCCGCAGTCTGGTTGAGGTGTTTGTGAAATCCGATCCGGGCGATCGGGAATCTCAGGAAAAATTCCTGCAAAGCTACGTGGCAATCATTGTGTTGTTCTGCGCCAGCGGCACCGGGATTTTCGGGTCGATGCACGAAGGCATGACCGGCGACACCAGCGTGCTGATTGCCAAATCGTTTCTGGATTTGTTCACTGCGGCGATCTTTGCCACCACGCTCGGTTTCGCCGTCGCCGTGGTGGCGGTTCCGCAATTAATCATCCAGCTGCTGCTGGCGTACGGCGCGGTGTTTATCCTGCCGCTGACCACGCCCGCCATGCAGGCCGATTTCTCCGCTGTTGGGGGTGTACTGATGTTCGCGACCGGTTTTCGAATCTGCGGTATTAAGATTTTCCCGGTGGCCAATATGTTGCCCGCGCTGTTACTGGCGATGCCAATATCCGCCCTGTGGACTCACTTTTTCTAACTAAGCAGCAGACAGTAACAGACGTTAAACCGCATGTTCGGGCGACTGCGCGTGCGGGAAATAAAAATGATGGATGACGTTATTTCAGAAAGTCATGTTTGAAAATTAAATACACCAGTGATTTCAATCGCACGCGGTGGCTTGCTGCTGCGTCCTTTCTGAGAATGACAGGGATCCAGGGACTGGAAATAATGCGTTTTTATCTAAGAAGAAACAGGTTCTGTCATGATAAAAAATAAACTTTCCGTTACGCTGGCATTATTAATGCCTTTGACTTCCTTTGCAGCAGAAACGATTAATTCCGCACCAGAAGTTTTAAAAGTTACCTCATCCGCCGATGATGGCAGCGCAGGCACATTGCGCTGGGCACTGGAGAAAAATAACCAGAACGCCGGACATTATCGCATTGAGCTTCAGTCCCCCGATAATCAGCCGCTAGTGATTAAACCGGTTAAACCGCTGCCGGAAATTCTCGGGCCGGTGGATATCATAAATCTCGACTGGCAGAAAAATGGCAAATACGCTGCCATCGACGGTTCCGGTTATATCAAAGGCAGCGAACCGCAATCCTGTCCGGGTGCGGTCAGCGGCCAGTATGGCGCAAACGTCCGCACTACCACCATGCCAGGTCTTGTTTTACGCGATACCCATGACGTGACTTTGCAGGGCATCGAAGTCCGCAACTTCTGTATCGGAATTCTGATTAACCGCGCTAAAAATAACGTCATCGAAGACAGCCGTATCGTGGGCAACCACGGTGGTGCTGGCATCATGATGACCGGCGATGACGGCAAAGGGAATTCCACCGCGACCACCACCGAGCGTAATAAAATTATCCGCAATACCTTCATTAATAATGGTGATGCGATGGAAGCGACGCGCGGTGCGTCATTTAACCTGATTGCGGAAAACTTTATTACGACCGACGACGTAAATAATAAAGAACCTTCTCAGGGGCTGGAAATGCTGTGGGGGAATGATAACGAAGTGCTGCATAACCATTTTGAAAACTATTCCGACGGCGTGCAGCTTAACTGGGGGAACCGCAATTATATCGCCGGTAATACCTTCACCAATCTGTCCTCTGCCGTCACGCTGAGCGGCACCGGAAATATCGTCGACAGCAATATCATGACCGGCAACCGCGTAGCCGTTTCCGTGCGTCCGCAGGGCGAACCGGGTAAAAATGGCGCATTCGGCATCAACCGCATCACCGGACCTGCGGTGAACCGCATTACGGCTAACATCATGGTTGATAACGGTAAACCGGTTAAACGCTGCTTTGCCGGCGGCAGTTGTCTGGACGGTTTTGCAGGCGCTATCGTCTTTAACGTGCCGGGTCTGGAACACGCGGCCTTCACAGGCAACCGTGGCGGCGGTATCAGTAACGACACCAGCAAACTCGAAAAAATCTGCGCGATTGACGGCCCGTCAGCAGACTGCGAGAAAACCCCGAATAAAGATCAGCAGGCTCCGGCGATTACCCGCGTAAGCCGCAGACAGAACGCGCTGACCATCGACGGTCAGGTGAAAGGCGAAGCCAATACGCTGTACCGCGTTGAGTTCTTCTCCAACAGCAAATCCACACAGGATGAAGCTGAAAATTATTTGGGTTATCAGATGGTGCCCATCAATGCCAAAGGGCAGGGCGTCATTCACGACCAGATTAACGTCGCGGCAGATTTGCAGGTGGCGAATGTTACCTCAACCGCCACTACCAGCGACGGTGCCACTTCCACACTGAGTAAACCGGTTGCGCTGAAGTAAAACTTTTGTCCTGACAACGTGCATTCCCTGCAAATAAAAAACGTCGCCGGCTGGATTTTCCACCCGGCAGACGCGTCACGATGGTCAACAGGAAAAACGATAATGAGTTTAACCAAAAGTTTATTAGCTCTTTCCCTATTACTCAGTCTCCAGGGTACCGCGATGGCTGCCCAAACCAGTGCACCAGAGGCGGCAGTCTTGCAACGCCACGCGGTGCCTATCACCATTCGTAATACTGTGATTGGCGAAGGCGTGCCAAAAATCATCATTCCGACAACCGGAAGCACGGCAGAACAGGTCCTGGCCCAGGCTAAATCTATCGGCGCTGACGCCGATGCATCCCTGATTGAATACCGTATCGACTACCTGGATTTCGCCACTGATGCCGCCAAAGTGGGCGCATTAGGCAAACAGGTTGCCGCGGCCGCTGACGGTAAACCGCTGATCCTGACGTTCCGCACACAGACAGAAGGTGGCGTGAAAAGCATCAGCGATAAAGCGTATGGCGACTTGTATCTGTCGCTGATCAAAGACCATTTCATCGATATTCTCGACGTCGAAATGTTCCGCGATGCAAAAGTGGTTAAGGAAGTCGTTACCGCCGCACACAAAGCGGGGATCAAAGTGGTGATGTCCAGCCATGATTTCCACAAAACGCCATCGGTCGCCGAAATCGTTACCCGACTGCGCAAGCAAGACAGCATGGGCGCGGATATCCTGAAAATCGCCGTGATGCCGCACAATCCTGAAGATGTTGTCACCCTGATGGACGCCACTGCGCAGATCCGCGATAAGTATTCCCTCAAACCGTTGCTGACCATGTCGATGGGCGGTCTGGGTGCGGTATCGCGTCTTTCCGGTGAAGTATTTGGCGACGATCTCACCTTCGGGATGCTTGGCACGCCGTCGGCACCGGGGCAGATAGAAGCACATCAGCTGGACGTAGAAATGCAAACCCTGCACGCCGCTATCGCAAACCACTGATATTCCTGCGGCAGAGCGTTTACCGCCTCTGCCGTTTTTCAGTCTGTTCATCCCTTTCCTGCCCGCTTCAGAACGCGATCGCACATTTAGTTAACGGTCATTAAATAAATATCTTGCACAAAGTCTCATCAGCCCTTAGTATTTACTTATCGAACGTTAATTAATAAATAACGTTGACCTGAAACCGGGGTTTCTGAAGAAGGCATCCCAAACTAAATTAACGAACAGGAATTAACATCATGAAAAATATCGCAATGACCATCGCCGCTCTGACTCTGGCTACCGCTTCATTCACCACTCTGGCAGCAACTGAGGTTCAGTCCGCACCTGCCGGTCAGCAAACCATAGGTGTGGTCAGCGCATCAACATACGGTTCACTGCCAAGCCTGCAATCACAACTGAATGCCAAAGCTGAACAAGCCGGTGCAAGTTCATACCGCATCATCGGTGCTTCCGGTAATAACCAGATGTACGGTACCGCTGAACTATACAAATAAGATGTCACAGCAATAAGCAGAAGAGGCGGCGGTTGCCGCCTTTTTCGTGTCTGCAATTTACGAAATCATGCCGTGCTCAATGATACTTGTGGAAATAGTTATTGCGGATCTTGCGGTTGATAAAGCCATGGAGGCCGCTGCCTGCTTTCGCCATCGCTTTCATGCGGTCCACATCTGCCAGACCGGGGCGAATGGAGTTGTAGATGTAATGCCAGCCATCTTTAAACTTCACCGTAATTGAATCTTCCGTTGTTAAAAAAGCGACGATACCCGAATTACCTCCACGATTTTGGTACCTTTCCATTCCCACCTCCTTGCCAGTGACATTCGATTTAAGCCAAATTATCTTATCCACGAACTTTTTCCGTTTATGTGAGCCACTCGGCTTTTTTAAATGTATCGGATGTTTGCGGGAGGTCGAATCTGCTTAAGCCGTCTCTGTGGTCAGTATCCGGAAACTGATGGCCTGAGGTTTAATGAAAGCTCAGGTAAAAATGATCGTATAACGCCTTTATCCGCAATCTGCGGTAATCCTCAATGACGGGCTTTATCCGCAGATTGTGGTGTCCGGAATGCGGCGTTTTGACTTCCACCACCTGACATCCTGCGGCCTGAACTGACGTTAATCCTGCGATTGAATCTTCAAACCCGATACATTCTGACGGCTCAACGCCGAGGCGGCTGGCACCCAGCAAAAATGGCTGCGGATGAGGTTTTCCCCAGGTGATGTTTTCACTGGTGATCAGAATTGGCGGGGGAGGCAGAGCTGAACAGGCGATCCGTGCAGATGCGACGTTGAATGATCCTGAAGTCACGATCCCCCACGGCACACCCAATGTATTTAATTGCGCAAGAAATTCCCTGGCGCCGGGCAATGCGGTAATACCTTCGGTATGCGTCGCCTCATAATCTTCCAGTGTCAGGAAAATATCCTGCAACTGGGCTTCTCCGGCATCCGGAAGAAAATGTCTTAACGTCGCCATCGCTGGTTTTCCGTGCAAAAAGCGGCGCACTTCTTCGATATCGAGTCCGTATTGCGCAGCCCAACGATTCCATGAGTGTTCGACAAAATCGAGAGAAGTCACGAGTGTTCCATCCAGATCAAACATCAGCGCGTTGCAGTGCATATTGCCACTCCGTTGAAAAATGTCTGACCTTATCTTAGTGAGCAATATGACAATTAAAATAGTAATAAAACGGCCTTTATATAAATAAAATGACCTCTCTGTGTTTTTTACAACCTGTGATGAAGATCCCAAAAAATGATCGGAGAATAA
>NZ_JAFMOZ010000092.1:0-30678 GCF_019049615.1 Rahnella sp. BCC 1045
GTTTGCGTGGGTGGTGTTACAGATTTGGACAAATATACGTTGTTAAATGGCTGGTTAATAATTTAATTTATGAAATTCAAAATACTTTTATTATAGTCGCTTATATAATACTTGTACGATTGAAAATTCCTCCTTAGTCTTGAGCATATAAATGCAGATACAGGGGGCATGATCCACACCGATTTCAAGTACAGCAAGCAACTTGTGGTTTTGGCACATCAAGGTTGCACCAGGTAGCATCCTGTTTTTTTCTGTGATGTTACCTGACTATGAGCTTGCTCCGAAAATTCTTCTGTCTTCTGCATTATCCCGTCGCACTATTACCCAATGCGTTTGCTGGTGGCTGGTTTGTTTCCCGGGCCTGCGTAATCAGGAAGAAATGATGGCGAGACACGGTATTTGGGTTGACTCTATTCCGCACTTCACCGTTGGGCATTCGGCTTGTGCCTCTGCTCAATCGAGCCTTTTGTCGGCATAAACGTTCTGTAGGCCGCAGCCCCTCCCGGCCAGACTGCCGACTTTCTGCTGATCGCTAATGTAGCTTTTGCCGAACTTCAAATGTTTACGTGGCATAACCCCAAAAGCTCTTCAAACCTTGAAAAAACCTTGGCGGGCTGCGGGCTGCGGGCTGCGGGCTGTGAGGGAGATCACATCATCAGCTGCCGTTTTTTTGAAACGTTAAATCCTTTTTTAAATTTTGTAGTGATAATGTTATATTCGTAGCCATCATTTGAAAAAATGAAGTTTCAGTAACGATCCCGCGTGTTTTTTTGCTAATTTCTTGTTCGATAGTCTTAACAAAACAGAACTGAACATTTAGAGAAACAGACGTCATGAGAAAGATACTTGGTATGCTTCTCAACCGTGACTCACTGGGTGCCAGCGAGCCTGCGGCCGCAGAAGACGAAAAATCCGTTGATGTATTGCTGGTCGGCGGCGGAATTATGAGTGCAACGCTGGGGACGTATCTCCAGGAACTCGAGCCGGACTGGTCGATCCACATGATCGAACGCATGGATAGCGTGGCACAGGAAAGCTCCAACGGCTGGAACAATGCGGGCACCGGTCATGCGGCGCTGGCAGAAATGAATTACACCCCGGTGATGCCCGACGGCTCTGTCGATATCACGAAAGCCGTGGCGATCAACGAAGCCTTCCAGGTTTCCCGTCAGTTCATGGCGTATCAGGTTCAGAAAGGCGTGCTGAATAATCCGCGCTCATTCATCAACAGCGTGCCGCACATGAGCTTTGTCTGGGGCGATGAAAACATCGATTTCCTGCGCAAACGCTTCGCTGCGCTTCAGCAAAGCACCCTGTTCCGCGGGATGGAATATTCGGAAGACCCGGAACAAATCAAACAGTGGATCCCGGCCGTAATGGATGGCCGTGACCCGAATCAGAAAGTCGCTGCGACACGCACCACGGCAGGCACGGACGTTAACTTCGGTGAAGTGACCCGTCAGCTGGTGGACGCGTTACAGAAAAAATCCAACTTCACGCTGGCAAACGGTCAGGAAGTGCGCGATATCCAGCGCAACCGCGACAAGACCTGGTGCGTCACCATTACCGATCTGAAGCACAGTCACAAACACCACGTCGTGAATGCGAAATTCGTTTTCATCGGCGCGGGTGGTGCATCGCTGACATTGCTGCAAAAATCCGGCATCCCGGAAGCGCGTGAATACGGCGGTTTCCCGGTCGGCGGTGAATTCCTGGTGACTGAAAATCAGGACGTTGTGAAACGTCATCTGGCTAAGGTTTACGGCAAAGCCGCCGTGGGCGCGCCGCCGATGTCCGTTCCGCATCTCGACACCCGCATTATCGATGGCAAACAGGTTCTGCTGTTCGGGCCGTTTGCTACCTTCTCCAGCAAGTTCCTGAAAAACGGCTCCCTGTGGGATCTGTTCGGCAGTGTGAACAGTTCCAACCTGTTGCCGATGACTCACGTGGGCATGGGCAACTTCGACCTGGTGAAATATCTGGTCGGGCAGGTGATGCTCAGCGATGAAGACCGTCATGCCGCACTGAAGGAATTCTTCCCGCAGGCCGAGCAGAAAGACTGGAAACGCTGGGTCGCCGGACAACGTGTGCAGGTCATCAAAAAAGATGGCAAGCACGGCGGCGTTTTGCGTCTGGGCACGGAAGTGGTCAGTGCGAAAGACGGCAGTATTGCGGCATTGCTGGGGGCCTCTCCGGGCGCGTCCACGGCAGCGCCTATCATGATGAAATTGCTGGAAACGGTCTTCAAAGAGCGGGCTGCCAGTGCTGAATGGCAGGCGAAATTCCGCGAAATCATTCCATCCTACGGCACAAAACTGAATGGTAACGTGGAAGCGACCGAGAAAGAGCTGCTGGAAACCAGCCGCATTCTCGAACTGGAAACCCCGTCAATGAAAACGACGCCGGTTGCCGAAGTGATTCAGTTGCGCCCGCTTGAAGCCGAAGCCAAAGAAGAACCGAAAAAGCCTGCGGATATCGCACTGTAAGTTCGGATTTCAGAAAAACAAAAACCGCCTTTTTCACAGGCGGTTTTTTTTATGCCCATAATTCCGATCTACATGCCTGACAATGGTTTTGCGATATTTGCTGCTTTCACACGCGCCGTTTCGTTCTGTGATTCCAGCACTATTCTCGCCAGCGGCGTGTCTTCGTGATAACGCGTTTTATCATCCAGTCCTTTGGAATATTTGTTGTATTTCCACCACGCATAGCCGAGGAAAAGTACCAGCCCGCCGACGTTATAAAACACGATGGTAATAATGCTGGCACCGGTCGGGAAGGTCGAAGCGATAAATCCGACGGTGAAAATCACAATCAGCGTGCTGACGATGGTGATGCCCTGCATTCTGGAACCCATTTTGAAATCGCGTTCGACGTTGTCGTATTTCAGCCGCAGGTTCAGGTATGCCAGCATAATAAACAGCGGTGGAAGCATGGACGCTGCGGCAGTCATGTTGATCAGCGTATTCATGAGTTCCTGCACGCTGTTGGAGCCTAACGTTGGAATTAACATCAGCGGGATGACGATTAAAAACTGTATCCACGCCGCACGTGTCGGAACGCCATGTTTATTCAGTCGAATGGTTTTCTCGCCAAAAATCCCCTTAGGAATTTCAGTAAAGAAGATTTTCACCGGCGCGGCCGTCCACATCAGCAGTGATCCAAACATGGCGGTGAAAGAAACCACGCCGACAAAACGGTTCATCAGGACGGCCGGTAAACCAAAGTGCGCCGATAATCCTTCAAAAACCTGTACCGTACCGCCGGTGAAATGCAGTGCGGACTGTGCCACAAAAACGTTAATCAACAATGACGCGATGGAATAAAGCACGCCAATCACCAGCCCGGAAATGATAATGACTTTCACAAACGACCGGCTGCCGCCTTTGACGTCATTCACATAAACTGCCACGGATTCTGCTCCGCCTGCCGCCTGGAATATCCACGCGATAATGCCTAAGAATGCCCAGTTAAAGTGCGGCGTCATGGCCTCCACGTTAATCGGATTCGCCGGTTCCACGCCGCCCATTAATGCCGCGCCTGCCAGCACAATATAAGAGAACGTCAGCAGCAACATTAATGTGGATGTTACCGACGTCATCGGACCGAGTAATTTCGCGCCGCTGTTGGAAATTAATGTCGAGAAGGCGAACAGACAGATGCTGATAATTGCTGTGGTGATTGGCGTGAAGATATAGTCGTGCCCTAAAAAAGCGTACGACGCATAGGCAATGACGCGCGGAAGTAATGCCGTGAAGAAGAACAAATTCACGAACCAGTAAGTGTACGCGGTCATAAATGCCCAGCGTCCGCCGAGTGCGCTTTTTACCCAGGCGTAAACTCCGGCTTCCGAGTTTTTATTCAGCGAGACAAACTCGGCGATGATCAGACAGAACGGAATAAAGTAAATGATCGTCGCCACCAGAAATACCGGTGCGGAGGCGATGCCTAACTGGATGTTATTGTTGATGACGTTATTGAAGCTAAACACGGCGGCAAATGTCATGGATAATAATCCAAATTTGCCTATGGTATTTCGACTGGACCCGGCCATAAATACTCTCCAACTGCGATGTTTGTAGGGTAAGTGGTTCTTGTTTTTTTATTATTTATTAACGAAATAACTCTCTTCGACGGTCACTTTTAATATGACTTTTTTGACGTCTTTTTCCGGCCTGAACCGGCAGGCTTCGTGGTTTTCAAAAATGACCACGCGGCCTTTATTCACCTTTACCGTTTCACCCTGACCGCTAAAAAATTCGCGATCCGTTTCATCGTCATAAGGCGAAATGCAATGCAGGGCAGATTTGGCAGCAAACTCGATTTCTTCTGCGCCTTCGAGGTAGTAATGCACGTCGAAATACCGGCGGTGACCTTCGAATTCTTCACGCTGAAACTCTGCGCCGGACGCTAACCGGTACACCAGCGAATCCCCGATGGAGTGAAAGACGCCGGAGTGGATTTTTTCAATATTATTAATGGCTTCCATACAGCGCTGCCATTTTTTCCCTGTATGATAAAGCTGCTGAAATTCAGCCAAAGACCCGAGAATAATCATCAGTTTGCCTCCTGCGGCTGGATGCTGAATTGCGCGAGACTCAGGCTGTCGTTGTCCTGCTGGCGGAATGGCAGCATCGTGAAGCCGTAGCGAAATGCCGTGAAATACACGCGGTAGGAATCGAGCACTTCCGAGCCCCACGAGTTCGAGCCGAGCCCCATAATCTGGTGATCGAGATTGAGCGTCAGGCAGCTGTCCTGCGTGAGTTCGTCGATGTGCTGCGCCTGTTGCAGCATCTGCGAACTGTACGGCCACAGGCTGAAATTGAGCGGCTGGCGTGGCTGAATGAAAATCCCTTTTCCCGCGTCATCGCGAAGGCTCAGCCAGCGGATATCCTGCCGGTTACCGTTGTCCTGCGGCATCGGATAATTTTCAAATAAGCGGCTGACCGGCTGCTGATAATGGCCGATCAGGTTGGCCTGGCGGCTGTCCGGATAGTTTTCACCCGGTCCGCGCCCGTAATATTCCACCTGCGTGAAGCGGCGGCTGACGCCAAAATCGAGGCCGATCTTCGGGATAATTGCATCGAAATGACCGTAGGGTGTGCCGGATAAATCGAGGCTCACCGCGCCCTGAGGCGTTATCTGCCAGCGGTAAACGCAGCGCATCCCGAAATCAAAGACCGGCGGTGCAATGATGCTGTGAACTTCAATCACTACGTCGCTATTTTGATTTTTCCAGCTCAGTGAGCGGAAATGTTGCTGCATGATTTGCAGATGGTTGGGCTGCCACAGGCCCTCGAACTCCTGTTTATGGTTGTCGATAACCGGCTTGAAGAAATTGAGTTTCGGCGCGCGGCCGGTGATCTCAACGCCGTCCGCCTGCCAGGATTTCAGTTCGCCGTCGAGACGGGAAAATTCGAGACGGAAGTTTTCGCCGCGAACGATCAACTGATGTTTTTGCTCGTCGCAGATCAGCGCTCCGGTGGCTTTAAGGTCAGGCAACGTTTCCAGCGGCTGAGCTGCCTGCAACAGCACCTGGTAATGGCCGAGCGGATGATTCGCTTCGCTGTAAGCGGTCGGGCTGTTTTTGCTGATGCGGATATTCAGGAAGGTTTCCTGCCCGTTGTCAGTGAATTCCGGCAGCGGAACCGTTTCGCTTTCGCCGGATTGCAGATGCGGCAGGGCGATTTGATGGTCTTCCAGACCGCGACCTGCTACCTGCACGGTGAGCGTCAGCGTGATGTCTTCCAGTGAGCTGAACCAGTAACGGTTTTTGACCCGCAGCGTATTGCCGGCGTGGCTGATTTCCACCGGGCACAACACCTGTTTGTATTCGCGCAGGCCGGGGCCGGGAGTCTGATCCGGATAAATCAGGCCGTCCATGCAGAAGTTGTAGTTGTTCGGATAATCGCCGTAATCGCCGCCGTAGGCGTAACGCGACTGACCGTTTTCACCGGTTTCCAGCAGGCCATGATCGCACCATTCCCAGATGTAATGCCCCTGAAGGCTGGCATGGCGGTTCATGACGGCCTGATATTCCGCTAATCCGCCGGGGCCGTTGCCCATTGCGTGGGCGTATTCACAGAGGATGCGCGGTTTGGCGTGCGGGTATTCGCCGAATGCATTCATCATTTGCACACGGGAATACATGGTGCTGATGACGTCGGTGACTTCTGCGTCACGGTCTTCTTCGTAGTGAACCAGACGGGTCGGATCAAGGGCTTTGCAGCGCGCAGCCATCGCGCGGATGTTACAGCCATAGCCGGATTCGTTGCCGAGCGACCATATAATGATGGACGGGTGATTTTTCTGCGCCATCACGTGACGCCCGATACGTTCCACATAGGCGTGTTCCCAGCGCGGATCGTCGGTAATGCGGCTCAGATCGCCGACGTTCGCGAAACCGTGGCTTTCCAGATCGGTTTCGGCCATCACGAATAAACCGTAGATGTCGCACAATTCATAAAAGCGCGGATCGTTCGGGTAATGCGCGGTGCGTACCGAATTGATGTTGTGCTGTTTCATCAGAATGATATCGCGCTCAACCCGCGCCATATCGACCGCCCGGCCTTTGCGATGATCGTGATCGTGACGGTTTACGCCGTGCAGTTTGAGGTAGCGCCCGTTGACATAAAACAACCCGTCGCGCACGCAGATATCCCGAAAACCCACGCGCTGCGGCACCACGGAAATCACGTTCCCCGCCTCGTCGTACAGCGTCAAAAGCAGCTGATATAACGCAGGATGTTCGGCGCTCCACTGGCGTGGCTGGCTGAGAGGAATGTCCAGGCGACAGCGCGTTTTATCGCCAATAGTCAGGTTATCTGCTGACAATTGCGCCACACAGATGCCACCGTCGAATAACTGGGCGTGCAGACGATAGCCGCTGACTGGCTCGTGCAAATTACACAGATCGGCATCAATGTTAAGCACGGCGTCGCAGTAGTTATCGTCAAACGCTGTCACCACGGTGAAATCGTTGAGATGAACAGGATCCCGGCCAGTCAGATATACATCGCGGAAAATCCCGGCCATCCACCACATATCCTGATCTTCGATATAGGTAGAATCCGCCCATTGCAACACGCGCACCGACAACAGGTTTTCGCCCTCCTGCACAAAAGCGCTGATATCAAACTCCGCGCACAGGCGGCTGCCTTTGCTGAACCCAACGTAATGGCCGTTCACATACACTTCAAAGTAGGTTTCGACGCCGTCGAATTTTATGAGGGTTTGCGCATTTTCCCACGCAGCATCGAGATGAAATTTCCGCTGGTATGCGCCGGTCGGGTTATTGGTTGGAACAAAAGGAATGTTGATTGGGAAGGGGAAACCCTCATCGGTGTATTGCAACTGGCCGTGGCCTTCCATCTGCCACATGCCGGGGACGGTGATATCGCCCCATTCTGCCATCGGTTGATTATAAAATTCGTCCGGGACTAAAGCCGGGTGCTTAAAATAACGAAACTGCCAGCGGCCGCTGAGCAACTGAAAATGCTGACTGGCCGCGCGGTCAAAGCTCAGTGCCTGCTGCGCATTTTCATAGCTGAAAAAGCTGGCACGCGGCGGTAAACGGTTTTCTGACTGCTTGTCGATGTTTTCCCAATTATTCACGTGAACTCTCCTGAGACGTGTTTCTATGGGAAATAAGATAGTAAATATTTAGTAAAAATAACTAAAAACATTTACCGATTGTTCAGAGGATCACAAAAATTAAAAAATACGCAGAAGGATCATGCAGTTAATTTTCACTGCGACTGATGATCCTTTTTAAGGCCGGGGACTCTAGCGACGGGTGGTGTCGCGCAGCTGGAGAGAGCTGGGCACAAACACGGCAAGCGGGACGTTGCGTTCATCACGCAGACGTTCGGTCAGCAGGTTAACGGCCTGCGCGCCCATAGTTTCGGAATGAATACGAACTGTTGATAAAGAAGGAAAAACAAAACGCGCGGTCGGGATGTCGTTGACGCTGATCAGCGCGATTTGCTGCGGGATTTTCACGCCGTGTTCCAGCAGCGCGCGGGTAACGCCCAACGCTATGGTGTCGGTGGCGATCAGCAGCGCCGGAGGAAACGGCGTATTCTCCTGCAACATTTTCTTCGCGCACTGGTAGCCGGACTGGCTGGTGAAATCGCCGTAGTAAATATCCTGCGGCTGCACGACGTTTTTCAGGCGGCCATATTCTACAAAAGCCTGTTCCCGCTGGTCGGCAAATTCCGGGAGATCGCGCCCGCCGATAAAACCGATCCGTGAATAGCCCTGGTCAATAAAGAAGTCGATCACTTTCTGGCTGATCTTAAAGAGATCGACGTTCACGCAGTCAAACTGTGCGTCTTCCATCACGCCATCAATGAAAACCACCGGGCTGGATTGCTGACTGAGCTGGGTGTGCAGCGCCGTTTGCGGCTGGCCGATAACCAGAAAACCGTCGGCGGCAGGCAGTGGTTTATCGCCGGTGAAGTCATAGCCGGAAATCAGGGTGATGCCGAGTTTTTCGCACTGTGTTTCAATGCCATAGCGCATGGAAAGGTAGTAAGGATCGTCGATTTCCAGCCCCTGCCGGTAGGTGAAAAGCGCGGCGAAGGTCATCCGGTGCGTGGCGTTACGTTTGGACGGCGACAGTTTATATTCCAGGCGTTCTGCCGCTTCTAAAATCTTCTGCCGGGTTTGCGCTTTCACGCTCAGGCTCGGGTCGTCATTTAGCACACGTGAAACCGTCGCAACGGATACGTTCGCGGCCTCAGCGATTTCCTTCAAAGTAGCCATCAGCGTCTCATAATCAGGTAAACCAAAGCCGTAGCTTAATGTGATCAGCGGCTTATGTACACCAGCCCCGGATGCGTAAGCCCCCAAAATCTCAATGTGACAGGGTTAACGCTTTACCGATATTTAAGTATAATTTAGTAAAATATTTACTAGACTGCGTTTTTACTTTTTAGCTCAGTTCCTCTGAATTCTAAATACTCACCTTAAGTGAAGCGCATACCATGAAGAAAATATTATTCCACAAAATGTTCATGATTTTATTATTCGCCTCGCCAATGAGTTCATGGGCGCAGGAATCTGTCGTGCCCGCTGAACATAATGTTTTACCGCCACCGGAAATAACGCCACAAAGCGCCAATAACACTGCCTACCGATTTTATGGCGAAATGGGAGGCGGTGGCAGCGTATATTTGAACGGTAAAGACCAGCATAAATACAGCGACGGCACCTATATCGAAGGCGGTCTGGAAATAAAACACGGCAACTGGTTCGGGCTTATTTATGGCGAAGGCTGGACGGTGCAGGCCGATCATCACGGAAACGCCTGGGTGCCGGACCACAGCTGGGGCGGATTTGAAGGCGGTCTGAACCGTTTTTATGGCGGTTACCGCACGGATAACGGCACCGAAATGATCCTCAGTATGCGCAACGATTCTTCGCTGGACGACCTGCAATGGTGGGGCGATTTCACGCCGGAATACGGTTACGTGATCCCCAATACGCGCGATTTGACGCAGGCGGCAAAAATCCAGAATCTCACCGGAAAATTCCGCTACAGCGTGACTGCCGCCCCGGAAAGCCGCGTGAATGAAAGTACCGCGTTGCTGCATTTCGGAAAATATGACCGCTATTCAGATAAATACACATACCGCGCGATGGTCAATGGCTATACGCAATATGACCTGACGGAAGGGCTGACGCTGCTCAACGGACTCGAACTTACCGACGGCACCGGGCAATTATTCCTCGCCGGATTGCAGGGCAAAAACCTGGCCGGGCGCGTCTGGCATCACACCGGAAAAGGCGACGGCAATCATCCGGGGAGCGAATCGGGCGTGATGGTCAGCGCCATGGTTGAAGCGGTATCCGGCCTCTATTTCTCCACCGCCTACAGTTACGCCGAACACCATTTAGATAACGCATCGGACACCACGACATCCTACGCACAAGCCGGTATCTGGTACGAATATTACGGTGGCCGGTTCGCCACGGCGCTGGACAGTAAATTCTATATGAGCAACGACAATACCGGTGCCAGCAATTCCATATTTCTGATGCAATATTTCTATTGGGGAAAATCATAATGAAAACCGTCAGCAAGCTTAAACCTGTTGCTTTATTTATTGCCGCAACATTATTTATTTCCGGCAACGTTTTGGCCGAAAACGCGAATACCCTGCGCGCCGGTGAATATAAAAATGTGATTAACCGCACCGGTGCGCCGCAATATATGCTCGATTATGATTTCGACGAGCATCAGCGTTTTAATCCTTTATTTGATGACGGTGCGTGGCACGGGCATTTATTACCGGCCAGCGCGGAAGCGGCTGGCGGATTCCCCGGTCCGGCGCTGCTGACGGAAGAGTACATCAACTTTATGGCGGATAATTTTGACCGCCTGACACTCTTAAAAGACGGCAAAAAAGTCGCGCTGAGCATGACCGCTTACAGCATTCCCGGCGCATTAATTCAGGCGCTGACCGCGCCCGGAATCCATGTCGTTCTGACGCTGCGGTTTGTCACTAACCGCACCTCGCTGCTGGAAACCAAAATCACCACCGACACGCCGCTGGAGCTGGTCTGGGATGGCGAGCTGCTGGAAAAACTTCATGCTCAGGAAGGAAAACCGCAGTCGGATAAAACCATCGAACAGGAGTACCCGGGGTATACCCGAAAAATCATCCCGACCGCCGATGGCCTGAAAGTGACTTTCGGCAAGGTGCGTGTGGCTTCCAGCCTGATGACGTCCGGTGAGTCGGAATATCAGATCCATAAATCGCTGCCGGTGCAGACTATCGCGCAAGTCCATCAGTTTACCGCGAAGGCCAAAATCGCCGGTTCCACCACGATTTACACCACCTATTCGCATTTGCTGACTGCCGCCGAAGTACAGCGAGAACAGCCGAAAATCGCCGACATTCTGGCACATCCGCAAACCTATCTCGCTGCCTCGGAGAAGCGCTGGGAAGGTTATCTCAATAAAGGGCTGACCAATCCTCACGCGACGGCGGCGCAGGAGCGCGTGGCGGTGAAAGCGATCGAAACCCTGAACGGCAACTGGCGCGGTGCGGCGGGTGCGATGAAATTTGATTCCGTGACGCCTTCGGTCACGGGGCGCTGGTTCTCCGGTAATCAGACCTGGCCGTGGGATACCTGGAAACAGGCGTATGCGATGGCGCATTTCAATCCTGAGGTGGCGAAAAACAATATTCGCGCGGTGTTTGCCTTTCAGATCCAGCCCGGAGACCCGGTTCGTCCGTGGGATGCCGGTTTTGTGCCTGACCTGATTGCCTACAACCCGGGCCCCGAATGTGGCGGCGACGGTACCAACTGGAATGAGCGCAACACCAAGCCGAGTCTGGCGGCATGGTCGGTGATGGAGGTCTATAAAACGACCGGTGATAAACAGTGGCTGGCAGAAATGTACCCGAAACTGGTCGCTTATCACGACTGGTGGCTGCGCAACCGCGATCACAACCACAACGGCGTGCCGGAATACGGCGCAACGCGCGATAAAGCGCACAACACCGCTGACGGGAAAATGCTGTTTACCGTCAGGGAAGGGCAGAAAGAGCAGACCGAATCCGGCCTGGAAAGCTACGACCGCGTGGTGAAATCCGGCAAATACGACAGTATCGAAATCCCCGCGCAGGTTGCCGCTTCCTGGGAGTCAGGCCGTGACGATGCAGCGGCTTTCGGTTTTATCGATGCGGATCAGCTGGCGAAATACATTAAAAATGGCGGTAAAAAGCAGGACTGGCAGGTCAAATTCGCCGAAAATCGTTCGGATGACGGAACGTTGCTGGGATATTCCCTGCTGCAAGAGTCGGTCGATGAAGCCAGCTACATGTTCAGCGACAACAAGTACCTGGCTGAAATGGCTGACATCCTGGGTAAGAAAACCGACGCTCAAGACTTCCGCACAAAAGCCAGCAAACTGGCGGATTACATAAATACCTGCATGTTCGATGACCACAGCGGCTTCTTTTACGATATCCGGATTGAAGACAAGCCGCTGTCCAACGGCTGTGCCGGCAAACCCATCGCCGAACGCGGTAAAGGGCCTGAAGGCTGGTCACCGTTGTTTAACGGCGCAGCGACGCAGGCACACGCCGACGCCGTGGTGAAAGTGATGAAAGATGTGCGCGAATTTAACACCTATGTGCCGCTCGGCACCGCCGCACTGACCAATCCTGCATTCGGGGCAGACATTTACTGGCGTGGCCGCGTTTGGGTTGACCAGCTGTATTTCGGTCTGAAAGGCATGGAGCAATACGGCTATCGCAATGACGCCATTACCATGGCGCAGGCCTTTTTCGATCACGCCGACGGGCTGATGACTGACGGCCCGATCCGCGAAAACTACAATCCGCTTAACGGCCAGCAGCAGGGTGCACCCAATTTCTCATGGAGCGCAGCGCATCTTTATATGCTGTACAACGATTTTTTCGGGCAGAGGAAATGAGTGAGTAAGGGCTGAATTTCAGGCACAAAAAAACCGCCCTCAGGGGCGGTTTTCTTAGTTCAGCTTTTACGCCCCAATCCCCAGCACACCAGCCCTGCCACCAGCAGCGACGGAATAGTCGCCCCCACGTCAGGCAGCAGATTGGCCATCAGATGATAGACCGCGATACCCGTGAACCAGGCCGCGACAGAACGCAGGTTCAGGTTTTCTTTGGTCTGACGGCGCAGAACAAAATGATGTGTCAGCACCACGCCGAACAACGGCGCAAAGACCGAACCGATCAGCAGCAGGAAGTTTTCGTATTGCGTCAGCGGCACCGACCAGGCAATCAGCGTACACAACAGGCCGATGCCAAGCGTCAGCTTACCGATTCCGACGGGTACGGAAGTACCCGCAGAAACCGCCGCCGAGTGAATATCGGCAAAGGCATTTTCATGCTCATCCACCAGAATGAGCAGCAGGGGAATACCCAGCGCAACGCCAGAAAGTGCCAGCAGCAGCGCATTGGCATCGGTCGATGTGCTGACAAACGCCAGCGTATACGCGACGCCGAGCGACATCATCCAGACGCTGCCGAGAAAATATCCACAGGCGGTTCCCCAGAAATTCTGTCGTGCAGATTTGCCGAAACGGGTGTAATCCGACACCAGCGGCAGCCATGAAAACGCCATCGACACCACGATATCGCATGCCAGCGCGAACGGCATTGAACCATCCCCTGCCTTATGCCACAACAATGATAAATCCGCATGCAGGAACAGATAACCGGTCAGCCACGCGCAGCTCGCCAGTAACAACCAGATACCCCAGCGGCGCAGCACCACGCGGATAAATGCCAGTGGCCCGCTGGCCGCCAGTAAAGTCGCGACGACGCCGAAAATAAACGTCCAGAGGGTTGGATTCGCCCAAAAACTGCCGTCGCCCCAGGCCCGTTTCGCCAGCAGGCTGGCGGCATCGCGCATCACCACGATTTCGAACGCGCCCCAGCCGATCAGCTGGATCAGATTGAACAGCACCGGCAACGCCACGCCGCGTTTGCCAAGGCTCAGTTTCAGAGACGCCATAGATGACATGCCCGTCTGTCCGCCAGTCACCCCGACCAGTGCCAGCAGTGCGACGCCAACGGCAGAACCCAGCACAATCGCTGCCAGCGATCCTGCCAGCCCGAGGCCGGGTGCCAGAATCGCCCCCGCCTGCAACACCATCAGACCCATGCCGAGCGAAAACCACAGCGAGAATAAATCAGACCAGCCCAGAACCCGAGATTTCTCTGGTATTGAAGACTTTGGGGAATAAATACTATTATCTTTCATGAGGTTAATTTAGTGGCTAATGCGAATGCCTGTTATAGCATATTGCGGTGAAATCCTGATGACGTACGGGCGAGAAGCGCACTTTTCGGTTTCCATAATGCGTATTTCAATCCCTGTCACTTGGAATACTCTCACGTCGAATGAATCACAATCACCCCGAGCTTCTCCAGCAAATGACTTTGCTGCCAGTCGTCGATTTTCACGCCGTCGACGTCAACTTTACGGAGGTTTAATTCGCCCAGATCAGAGTTTGTCAGGTCGCAGTGGGTGATGTTCACATTATTCCAGTCGAACTCGGTGAATTCGCCGCCGGAAAGGTCGGAGCCGCTGAAGTTTGCGCCCTGCACATTTGCGCCGGTCCAGCGGTTTTCCCACAGCTCGCATTTCTCCAGAATGACTTTGCTGAAGTTGGCGTAGCTGAAGTTATTTTTGGTCATGAACGCGCTGCAAAACCAGGTACGGGTAGTGATCATATTCATAAAGCTGGCGCCACTGAAATCTGCGCCGGTGGCTTTGCTTTCGCGGATCTCCAGGCCGAGTGCCTGAATATTTTTGAAATCAGCCATTGTCAGATCGCAGTGTTTAAAACTGGCGTCCTGTAATTTTGCGTGCTGGAACGAACAGCCGGTTTGTTCGTCGTCATCGTAAAACAGACAGTCAGTAAAAGCGGTTTCTGATAAATCGCAGCTGTCGAAAAGGCAGCAGTAAAAGCGGCAGTTTTCCAGCGCTTCGCCGGTGAATTGTTTCACACCAAAACGCTGGCCGGTGAAAGTCTGGTCTTTAATCATGATGTTTTCCTGCCTTTTTTACGCGCTGAGAAGGGCAATATCCTGACAGAAAGATTCCCCTGAAAATATTTAAACCCCTTGTCATCACACGATTTCCTTACGCACTTCTTTTGCCGGATCGGCGACCGGGGTCTATTCTCAATGGCTTAACGGAGCAATTTCTCTTAATCAGATAAGGAAGACTGAAATGCGTTTGTCCTACCTCTTTTTGGCAACCAGTCTGGCCATGAGCCAGTTTGCAGGCGCTGCGCAGAGCGTGCAGCCCGCCACGCAGGAGCCCGTCATGAACCATGCCATCAGTAAAGATAATCCATTTCTGAAACCCAGCCCGCTGGAATATCAGGCACCACAATTTAATCTCTATAAAGACAGCGATTATGAGCCGGCCATCCTCGAAGGAATCCGCCAGAAACTGGCTGAAGTCGATAAAATTGCCAACGACTCTTCACCGCCGACATTCGAAAATACCTATGTTGCGCTGGAAAAATCCGGCGTCACGTTGCAGCGTGTTCAGAGCGTTTTCGGCGCGATGACTGGCGCGAATACCAACGATACGCTACAAAAAATTGATGAAGATACCTCGCCAAAACTGGCGGCGATGGACGACAGCATTCACCTCAACAGCAAATTGTTTGCCCGTCTGAAAACGGTGTATGACCAGCGCAATACGCTGAAACTGGATGCGGAATCGCAGCGTCTGATTGAAGTCACGTATAAAGATTTCGAGCTGGCAGGTGCGAATCTTTCGGATGCCGGTAAAGACAAACTCAAAGCGCTGAACCAGCAGGCGGCGACGCTCAGTACGCAATTTACCAATAAATTACTGGCGGCGACCAAAGCGGGCGGACTGACGGTGAAAGACAAAGCGCAGCTTTCCGGGCTGAGCGAGGCCGAGCTTTCTGCGGCGGCGCAGGCGGCCAAAGACCGCAAGCTGGATAATGCGTGGTTGCTGGTGTTGCAAAACACCACGCAACAGCCTTTGTTGCAGTCGCTGGAAAACCGCGATACCCGCAAGGCGCTCTATGAAGCTTCCATTAATCGCGCCGAAAAGGGCGATGCCAACGACACCCGCGAACTGATAGCGAAGCTGGCAAAAGTGCGAGCGGAGCAGGCTCAGGTGCTGGGCTTCCCGAGTTATGCGGCGTGGAAGCTGGAAGATCAGATGGCGAAAACGCCGCAGGCTGCGCTGGATTTTATGCACAAAATTGTGCCAGCTGCGACCGCCCGCGCTGAGCGTGAGGCGAAAGATATTCAGTCAGAAATCGATAAACAGAAGGGCGGATTCAGCGTTGCGGCCTGGGACTGGCAGCATTACGCCCAGCAGGTACGCAAAGAGAAATACGATCTTGATGACGCGCAGATCAAACCTTATTTCGAGCTGAATAATGTGCTGGAAAACGGCGTGTTTTATGCCGCGAATCTGCTGTACGGCATTACGTTTAAAGAGCGCAAAGATTTGCCCGTCTGGAACCCAGATGTGCGGGTTTTTGAAGTGTTCGATAAAGACGGTAAATCCATGGCGCTGTTTTATGCCGATTATTATCAGCGCGATAATAAAGGCGGCGGCGCGTGGATGAGTAATTTCGTCGATCAGTCCAAACTGCTCGGCACCAAACCGGTGATTTATAACGTCGCTAACTTCCAGAAACCGGCGGCGGGGCAACCGGCGTTGTTGTCGTGGGATGACGTGATCACGATGTTCCACGAGTTCGGTCATACGCTGCACGGGCTGTTTGCCGACCAGCAATATCCGAGCCTTTCCGGCACCGCAACGCCGCGCGATTTCGTCGAATTCCCGTCCCAGTTTAACGAGCACTGGGCGAGTGACCCGAAAGTGTTTACTCACTTTGCGAAGCATTATCAGACCGGCGAAGTCATGCCGCAGGCTTTGCAGGACAAAATCGAGAAAGCCAGCAAGTTTAATAAAGGTTATGACATGACCGAGCTGCTGGCCGCTGCACTTCTGGACATGCACTGGCACAGCCTGAGCGCTACGGAACCGCAGCAGGATGTGGATAAGTTCGAAGCCGAATCGCTGGCGAAAGACAAAGTGAATCTGGCGTATGTGCCGCCGCGCTACCGTTCCAGCTACTTCCAGCATATCTGGGGTAACGGTTATGCCGCCGGTTATTACGCCTACCTGTGGACCGAAATGCTGGCCGATGATGCCTTTGCCGGGATCACCGAACAGGGCGGACTGACACGGGAGAATGGTCAGAAATTCCGCGACCAGATCCTCTCGCGCGGTAACAGCGAAGACCTCGAAAAGCTCTATGAAACCTGGCGCGGCAAAGCGCCGTCGATTGAGCCGATGCTGAAAAACCGCGGTCTGGAAGAGTAAGTTTCGGGATCCTTAAAGCCCTGACCGTGTAAACGCTCAGGGCTTTTTTATGCTGTCCGCGACGCCAGCCGGTGGCCCATCCAGAAGAACACCAGCCCGCCCGCCGAAGCGGCGATCAGCGCAATAAACATCACCGGCGGCGCGGCGTAACTGAGCAGGAATCCGCACATCACCGGGTTGATGGCGCCGCCAAGATTGCTCAGGTTCTGCATGCCGTAATAGCTGCCTTTCATGTTTTCCGGCGCGATAAAGTCGATAAACATGTATTCCACAGGAATGACGATCAGCTCGCCAAAGCTGAAAATCGCCATCGCGATGATCCAGAACAGCACGGATTGCCCGGCCGTCATGAAGCCAATCAGGCCGATGATGAAGAAAATAGTGCCGAGCAGCAGCCATTTCAGCAGGCTTTTTTGTTTCATCCGGCTGCTTAAAACGTACTGAAAGGCGATCACGATGACGGCGTTGGTGATCATCACGGCGCCGATAATTTTGTAGGCAAACGCCGGATTGGAAACCAGAATCAGATACTGCGACAGATAACCGGCGAACTGCCCGAACACTATCGACCCCAGCGTGCTGCCGAGTGTGAAGTAAATCAGGCGACGGTCGTGGGCGAGAATGCTCAGTGTCTGGCGCAGATTGGGTTTGGGCAGCGGTTTTTGTTCCAGCTCAGTTTGCGGTGGTTTTTGCGGGATATTACGCAATCCCCAGCCCAACGAAATCACGGTGCCCAGCGCCAGCATGCCGGAAATCACGAACGGCAGCATCGGGCTGAAACCCGCCAGCCAGACGCCCAGCGAAGATCCCACCGCCCAGCCGACGTTCACCAGCGTGTAGTTCATCGAAAAGGCTTTCACCCGTTTTTCCACCGGCAACCAGCTGGCGATACAGGCTTTGAGCGTAATACTGAGCAGGGCGTAAGAGGCATTGAGCAACGCCAGAACCAGCAGAACGCCGGTCACATTGGGCAGAAACGGCAGCAGCAGAAAGCTCAAACCAAACAGGCTGACGGAAACGGTGATGAGCGTCCGGTGATTGAATTTATCCACCAGATAGCCGCCATAGAGACTGCTGAGAATACCGATCGCCAGACTGGCCCCGAGAATAATCCCGACGCTCTTCGGCAACAGATGATAGTGCTCAGTCAGATAAATAGTGATAAAAGGCAGCGTGACGCCGCGTCCGATAGTGAGTACTAACGAACTGGCAAGCAGAGCGAGGATCAGCGGCGGCATTCCCTTCATGTTTAACGGCATTCCCTGAGTAACAGCAACATTTTCGTTACATCATAAAGGAGTCTGCGCAGTATTTTTCATTACAAAAAAGAGGGATTTAAGAGAGTTGCGCGGCTATCCCGGTGCTTGCCAGAATTTCGCTTACCGCTTCTGCGGCCCCAGCCCGTTAAAGAGCAGCAGGGAGACGTGCTGGCGCAGCATGTCGGGAGAAATCAGCGAGCCGCCTTCTTTTCTCATTTTCATGGATGCCATCGGGAACAGCGTCAGGCCGAACAATGAAATAAACAGCAGCGCCGGATTCAGGTCGGGGTTCAGACGTCCTTCTGCCTGCCAGCGTGTTATCGATTCATGAACGACTTTGCGGTTTTTGTCGCCATTACGTTCTTCCATACGCTTTTTCAGCATGCCACTTTCGCTGATCACTTCACGTACCCACAGTGGCGCCACCCACGGGTATTTTTCCGCGGCATCAATCATGCATTGCGCCATGTGCGTAATCGCCATCAGCGGATCGTCGGCGTGGGTTTCAAAAATATCGGTAAACCCGGCGCGCACCGGCTGAAAACGTTCGTCGATCATGACGTCCAGCAACTGCTCGCGGGTATTAAAATAGTAATGCAGCATGGCGGTAGTCACGCCTGCTTCTTTGGCAATCTGGCTCAGCGGCGTTTCGGCGATACCGTATTGGGCAAACAGTTTCAGAGCGGCATCCAGCAGCAATTCCCGCTTGTCCGCACCTTTTTTGGCGCTGCGCGGACGGCCCGGACGGCGTGCTGGCGTTTGATCCTTTTGTGCGGTTCCTGTCGTTTCTGAGATTTTTCTGTCTGTCATAAGCGGTTTGATCCATTGACCGGATAGGGTGGATGCTTCAATATTAATTATACAGTTAATTAATTACAAGTCAGGAAGCTATTCATGACCACTATACATTCAGCGCAGAGTGATGTCGCAGAACAGAAGCCGTCGATAAAGCTGCTGTTCTCCGCACTGATGCTGGTAATGCTGCTGGCCGCGCTCGACCAGACGATTGTCTCCACCGCGCTGCCGACGATTGTGAGCGAGCTGGGCGGGCTGGATCAGCTTTCGTGGGTGGTGACGTCTTACCTGCTGGCGTCAACCATTGTCGTACCGCTGTACGGTAAATTCGGCGATCTGCTTGGCCGCAAAATCGTCCTGCAAACCGCGATTATTGTGTTCCTGCTCGGGTCGGTTTTGTGCGGACTGGCGCAGAACATGACGCAGCTGATCCTGATGCGCGCGCTTCAGGGGCTGGGCGGCGGCGGGCTGATGGTGGTCAGTATGGCCGCGGTCGGCGATGTGATCCCGCCTTCAGAACGCGGGAAATATCAGGGCCTTTTCGGCGGCGTATTCGGGCTGGCGACAGTCATCGGGCCGCTGATCGGTGGTTTTCTGGTGGAGCATATTTCGTGGCGCTGGATTTTCTACATCAACCTGCCGCTGGGTATTTTCGCGCTGCTGGTCATCGGCGTGGCGCTGAAATCGCAGACCGCGCGTATCCGCCATGAAATTGACTTCCTCGGTGCGGGTTATCTGGCGGCGGCGCTGACCTGCATTATTTTGTTCACCAGCGAAGGTGGCACGGTCTATCAGTGGTCGGATCCGCAGCTGTGGTGCATTCTGGCGTTCGGACTCGTTACGCTCGGCGGATTCATCTATGAAGAAACGCTGGCCGCAGAACCGATTATTCCGCTCGGGTTATTCCGCGACCGCACGTTCCTGCTGAGCTGCGCCATCAGCTTTATTATCGGGATGTCGCTGATGGGGTCGATGACCTTCCTGCCGCTGTATTTGCAGGTAGTAAAAGGCTCGTCACCGTCAGAAGCGGGCATGCAACTGTTGCCGCTGATGGGCGCGTTGCTGGTCAGTTCGATTGTCAGCGGACGACTGATCAGCCGCATCGGCCGTTATCGCATCTTCCCGATTATCGGTACCCTGCTGAGTTTCGCCGGCATGTTGTTACTGGCCCGTCTTAAAGTCAGCACGCCGGTGCATATGTTGTATCTCTACATCGGCGTGCTCGGTTTTGGTCTTGGGATGGTGATGCAGGTGCTGGTGCTGGCGGTACAAAACTCGGTATCGATGAAGCAGATGGGCGTGGCGACGTCCGGCGTCACGCTGTTCCGTTCAATCGGCGGCTCCATCGGAGTGGCGATGTTTGGCGCGATTTTCACCCACGTCCTGCGTGACCAGCTGATAGCGCGGATCCCGGAAGGCACTGTCCTTCCGCGTTCGATGGGCGCACAGGCGGTGCAGGAACTCCCGGCTGCCATCCGCGATGATTATTTGCAGGCTTTCGGCTCGGCGCTGCACTCGGTGTACCTGATTGCCGCCTGCGTAATGGTGCTGGCGTTCATTCTTTCTCTGCTGCAAAAAGATGCGGTGCTGAAGAAATAGGCCGCTACGTTATTGGTGAAATGCACTAAGCTTTCCCCTTTACGGCGTTGAAATGGCATGGGAAAGATCGACGTCGCCAGGGAAATTCCAGAGGGGGAATGCTATGCTTTTTCGCCGTTTCGAGCGAATGATCGACATTTTTCGGGAGGCACCGGGGGCTGAGCCGCCGGGTAAAGTCTGGCCTTTTTATCTTTATTATCTGCGTCAGGTCTGGCCGAGTTTTGCGGTATTGCTGGTCGTCGGGCTGGTGGCGTCACTGATTGAAGTGTCGCTGTTCAGCTATCTCAGCCAGATTATTGATCTCACCAAAGACACACCGCCGGGCAGTTTTTTCTCTGACCATATGGGCGAACTGCTGTGGATGGCAGCGGTGGCGATGATCATGCGGCCGGTGTTTTTCGGGCTGAATGATTTGCTGGTTCATCAGACGCTGACGCCCGGCATGACCAGCATGATCCGCTGGCAGAATCACAAATACGTCCTCAGACAGAGCCTCAACTTTTTCCAGAGCGATTTTGCCGGGCGTATTGCCCAGCGCATCATGCAGACCGGCAGTTCGCTGCGCGATTCTGCGGTACAAATGGTTGATGCCATCTGGCACGTGGTGATTTACGCTGCCAGCGCATTGTTTCTGTTTGCGCAAGCCGACTGGCGTCTGATGATCCCGCTGATTATCTGGATTTTCTGTTACGCAATCTGCCTGTGGTATTTCGTTCCGCGCGTGAAGCAGCGTTCGGTTGAATCGTCCGAAGCCCGTTCAAAACTGATGGGCTGCATTGTGGACGGCTATACCAATATTTCGACGCTCAAACTGTTCGCGCATACCGATCTGGAGCAGCAGTACGCACGTGAAGCCATCACGGAACAAACCATTAAAACCCAGCTGGCTGGTCGCCTGTTAACCGGCATGGCATTTGCGATTACCACGCTTAACGGTCTGCTGATTGTTTCCAGCACCGGGCTGGCGCTGTGGCTGTGGACACAATCGCTGATCACCGTCGGGGCTATTGCCCTGGCGACGGGGCTGGTGATTCGTATCGTGAATATGTCCGGCTGGATTATGTGGGTGGTGAACGGCATTTTCGAGAATATCGGTACGGTGCAGGATGGCCTGCACACCATCGCGCAGCCGCTGACCGTCACGGATAAGCCGCAGGCTCCGGCGCTGAAAGTTGATCGGGGTGCGATCCGTTTTGATCACGTGAACTTCAACTATGGAAAAGGCAGCCCGGTGATCCGGGATCTGGATCTGGCGATCCGCCCCGGTGAGAAGATCGGCCTGATCGGGCCTTCCGGCGCGGGGAAATCCACGCTGGTGAACCTCTTGCTCCGGCTTTACGACATCGATGGCGGGCGGATTTTAATTGATGAGCAGAATATTGCCGACGTCACGCAGGGCAGTCTGCGCGCGCAAATCGGTATGATCACGCAGGATACCTCGCTGCTGCACCGTTCGATTCGCGACAATCTGCTGTACGGCAGACCGGGCGCGACGGATGAAGAATTGCAGCTGGCGATACGTCAGGCGCGTGCCGATGAATTCATTCCGCAGCTTTATGATTCACTGGGGCGAACCGGGTTGGATGCGCACGTCGGGGAGCGCGGCGTGAAACTTTCCGGCGGGCAGCGTCAGCGTATCGCCATTGCCCGCGTGTTACTGAAAAATGCGCCGATCCTGATTATGGATGAAGCCACTTCTGCACTGGATTCAGAAGTGGAAGCGGCGATTCAGGAAAGCCTGGAAACGCTGATGGACGGTAAAACGGTGATTGCGATTGCGCACCGGTTATCGACCATTGCCAAAATGGATCGTCTGGTGGTGCTGGAAAAAGGGCAGATTGTTGAGACGGGAAGCCACGCCGAGCTGCTGGCGCACGGCGGTCTGTATGCCCGTTTGTGGCAGCATCAGACCGGTGGATTTGTCGGGATGGATTAATCTTTCTTTAAGACGGAGCGTGCCGGTAGGGCAGCACTTCACGGGCTTCATCGGCCCAGCGCTGCACGCCGGCACGCTCTTCCACCAGAAAATCTTCGACGGCGTCGCGCAGACCCGGATGCCGTAAATAGTGCCATGAGTCGGTGATCACCGGCTCAAACCCGCGCAGCAGTTTGTGTTCGCCCTGCGCGCCCG
The DNA here is from genome assembly GCF_019049615.1 of Rahnella sp. BCC 1045. NCBI lineage: Bacteria > Pseudomonadati > Pseudomonadota > Gammaproteobacteria > Enterobacterales > Yersiniaceae > Rahnella > Rahnella sp. BCC 1045. The sequence goes on from NZ_JAFMOZ010000092.1 coordinate 22,678, forward strand.
CATCGAACCGCGCCAGTCCGTGTGCAATCGCATATTCCATCCCCTGATAGAAACAGGTTTCGAAGTGCAGCCGGTCGAACTCCGCCAGACAGCCCCAGTAGCGGCCATAAAACGTATCGCCACTGATTAAGCTGAACGCCATCGCCACGTCGCGGCCATTTTGCTGCGCCATCACCACGCGGATCGCCTCCGGCATTCTTTCTGCCAGCAGGCTGAAAAAGGCGCGGGTCAGGTAGGGCGACTGGCCACGGATATGATAGGTATTGCTGTAGCAGGCGTAGACGAAATCCCACTGCGCTTCAGTAACCTGTGCGCCTTCCCTCCAGATAAATTCGATACCCTGTGATGCCACCTGTTCGCGTTCTTTGCGAAACTGTTTACGCTTGCGCGACGTGAGCGCATCGAGGTAATCCTGAAAATCGCGATAACCGCGGTTATGCCAGTGATATTGCAATCCCTGCCGGTGTTGCCAGACGGGTTCAGCCCCGATTAACCGGTTAGCGCGCACGTCAGTAAAATTGATGTGCGCGCCGGTCAGGCTGTTTTCTTGCAGATAATCCGGTAATGCCTGTAACAGGTTGACCGCAGCAGACTCATCGCCCAGCAGCCGTGCGCCGGTCACCGGGCTGAACGGCACGGCGCCCAGCCATTTGGGGTAATACGCAATGCCCGAGCGCTGGCAGGCATCCGCCCAGCCCTGATCAAACACGTATTCTCCGTAAGAATGGCGTTTTCGATAGCCGGGAATGGCCGCCAGAATTTTGCCGTTTTCCTCCCACAGAAGATGTTCCGCACGCCAGCCGGAATTTGGCCGCAGGCTGCCACTGTCTTCGAGCGTGGATAAAAACGCATGGCTGAGGAAGGGTTGTTGCGCTGGCACCAGTGCATCCCACTGCGCGGCAGGCAAATCGGCCAGACGGTTTAACGGCGTAAGGGGCATCAGTTTTCTCACTCTGGTGAAAAGGGGGTGTCGCGTTCAGATTATAATGAGTGTTGATTTAGCGGGCGCTGATTTAGTGCTCTGGAAAGGATTATTTCAAATAACGAACGGGGTGATGCTTTGATTTATCATCCGGAATATTACCCACAATATTCCGGATGATAATTAATTTTCCGGTATGCGAAAAATTAATTAACTGGCTCTGACTTCCGGATTATCTGACAGCGAAATAAAGCTGGCGCTCTTCGCATCAAATGCTTCGATACAGCCTGATTCAATATCGTAAACCCAGCCGTGCAGGGTCACTTCGCCTTTCGCTAATGCCACCGCCACGCAAGGGTGCGTGCGCAGGTTGCTCAGCTGTGCGACCACATTCTGATGCACCATGCCGTTGACGCGCGCTTCCGGCGTGGCGTGTTCAGTGGCTTCGTTGATGGCTTTTGCCGCATCGGAATAACGCAGCCAGTGAGCTACCGCTGGCATGTGATCCAGGCAGGTACAGTTAGCGATCGCGCCCATCGCGCCGCAGTTGGAATGCCCGCAGATCACGATATCTTTGACGCCCAGCGCCTTTACGGCGTACTCGACGGTGGCAGAAACGCCGCCCGGTTCCGGCCCGAATGGCGGCACAATGTTACCGGCATTACGGATAACAAACAGTTCGCCCGGTTCACGCTGCGTGACTAATTCCGGCACTAACCGGCTGTCAGAGCAGGATATAAACAGAGTCTTAGGATTTTGGTTTAATGCGAGTTCTTTGAATAACTTAGAGCGTTGCGGAAACGCTTCTTTCTGGAATCTGAGGAAGCCTTCAATTACGTCTTTCATAGGGGGAATTTCCTGTATTTCAATCGCAACGATACTGCCATGAAAAAAAATGCAGATCAATCAGACGGAAAATCACTACTCTTTATAAGGTAAATCAATTTGCCTAAAATATTATAAATTTCAGCAATGAAGAATTTCATACGGCATTTTTTATTATCTTCTCTTTATCTCTGCGTGTTCCGCCCCCATTATTTCTCTGTCCCCTAAATCAAGGAGTCTGTATGACAATCGAATACGCTATCTTCGGTGGCGGCTGTTTCTGGTGTACGGAAGCGGTGTTCAAAGACGTCATCGGCGTGGAGTCGGTGGAAAGTGTTTACACGGGCGGCACGCGCCCGAACCCGACGTATGAGCAGGTCTGCACGGGCGTAACCGGTCATGCAGAAGCCATTCGGGTCGGTTATGACCCGGCGAAACTCAGTTACGGCGATTTGCTGGATATTCACTTCGTCACGCATGATCCAACCCAGCTGAACCGTCAGGGAAATGATGTCGGCACGCAATACCGCTCGGCGATTTTCCCGGCTAACGAACAGCAAAAAGCAGAAGCGGAAGCAGCAATTCTGCGTGCGCAGCACGACCACAGTGATCCGATTGTGACCAGTATCGAACCGCTGGGCGAAGTGTACGTGGCGGAAGGTTATCACCAGAATTACTGGGAAGGTGCCGGGCAGCAGAACCGCTATTGCATGGCGGTGATCCCACCGAAACTGCAAAAGTTGCGTAAGAGCTTTGCGCAACGGACGAAATCGCTGAATCAGTAAATGGCAGAAGCCAGAACCTTCGTTCTGGCTTTTTTCTGCCTCAGAAACCGTAGCGGATGGCATCCTTACTTTTTTGCATCAGCGCATCGATTTTCTCCGAATATACCTCCAGCCCCTGACCGTCACCGGCTTCCGAACACTGGCGTCGCCGCACGTTATAAGCTTTCATCAATTGCGCCTGTGCAAATCCCGGCTTGCCATAACAGGCCATACTTTGTTCCCAGCAGACAATGGCCGCGTCCAGATCCTGTTGTTCCTGAAACTGTTTTCCCAGTTCGTTCAGCGCTTTCGCCGAATCCTGTGGCGGCAGTTGCTGCGCTAAAATTTGTTCAATGCGTGTGTCCATAACCTTAACCTCCGGATCACTTAGTGGAAGAAGTTGAGAATGTGGCCGAATACCAGCCCGACGCTGATGACGTCCGAATCACTGAAGGTCACGTTCGAGAAACCGAACTTGCCGAGCAGCGGCAGTAAAAGAGCAGGCAGCAGGGTGATAAACAGGCCGTGGAAGATGCCGCCGATAATCGCGCCGCGCCGTCCGCCCACCGCATTACCGAAAATACCCGCCGTGCCGCCCGCGAAGAAGTTGGTCAGCATGCCTGGTAAAATCATCGCCAGCCCCAGACTCGGAAACAGGAACATGCCGATGACAGAACCGATGGTGGTGGAAATAAAACCGATGATGACGGCGTTCGGTGCGTAGGGGAAAAGCACCGGGCAATCGAGCGCCGGAATGGCGTTGGGCACGATGCGCAGGGCGATGCCACGGAATGCTGGCACGATTTCCGCCAGCAGCAGGCGTACACCGGAGAGCAGCACGTAAACGCCGACCACAAACTGAATGGATTGCAGGAACGAGTAGACCAGATAGTTAACGTTGTTGGCGAAAGGCGCGACGACCTCCGGCCCGGCGGCGATGGCGGGGATCAGGTAAATCGGGATCATCACCACCATCATCGACAGATAGGTGTCTTGCAGGAAGGAGAGTGCCTGCGGCAATTCGAGATCTTCGGTGCTTTTGTTGACGTTACCGGTGATTTTCGCCACACCAGCCTGCACAATGTAACCGATAGTACAGAAATGGCCGAGCGCAAAGTCATCAGAGCCGGTAATTTTGCGCACAATCGGTTGTGCCAGCACCGGCATACCGACCGCCATCACACCGGCAATCACGCCGCCGGTAATGATCAGCTCCGCACCGCGCAGGCCGCCCATATAGCCGATAACGGAACAGACGGTCGCCATCCACAATGACGCCTGACCGGTGAGGAAGATATATTTAAAGCGGGTCAGACGGGCAATCAGGATATTAACGATAAACGCCAGAACCATAATTAATGCGGTTTCCCGCCCGAGCGTTTGTTGTGCGATACCGGCGATTGAACCGACGTCGGTGACCACGCCGCGCATATGAAAACCTTTCTGGAATATTTCGCCCAGGAAGGTCAGCGCATTGACAATAATACTGGCGCCGGAAAGTAAAACCAGAAATCCGAGCAGCGTTTTTAATGTGCCGGTAATAACTTGCCCCGGACTTTTCTTTAATGCAATCAGGCCAATCATGGCAATCAGCGAAATTAATATTGATGCCTGGCCTAATACATCATTGACAATAAAGTGAAGGAAAGACATAAGTGTCCCCTGTAGAGTTCACGGTAATTGTTCTGTAGATTTATACGTTCTGTGAGTCAAAACGTTATTATTATCAGATTGCCAGGTGACCCATTTCCTGAAGGACAGGCGTCAGCTTGGTTTTTATTTCATTTTTATCCACCAGGCGTTTGAGGTAAATAATATTGGCGCTGATGGTGTAATGCTGGAACTGTGATCTGAAGTTTTCGCCGGTCATAATAATGTCGGCTCTGGATGAGGTAGCGCTGGAAATATCGCAGTGCGATAAATCCGCCTCCACGCCTAAATCTTTCAGCGCGGCTTCAATACTCATTTCACAGGCAAAACTGCTGCCTAAACCCGCACCGCATACCGCAAGAATAGATAACTTTTTCATCACGTTTCCTTAGGTTCTTTGTAGGTGTTCATTAAGGGTTATGTTCGTCTCTCTACACTTCACGTTTAAAACTGCCGGATAATGTCTAAAGCTTCCTGCTTGTTTTTACTCAGTTTTAATTTTTTAGCCGCTTCATCATCGCAGAAAAGATGAGAGAGGCTGGCGATCATTTCAATGTGAGAGTGGCTGTCCACGGCGGCCAGCGCGAAGATGACATAAACCGGATCATTATCTTCGCTGCCAAATTCGACGCCTTCTGAAACAATCACCAGAGAGAGTGCCGTTCTTACCACACCTTCTTCCGGCCTGGCGTGAGGCATGGCAATACCTTCTCCCAGCACATAATAAGGACCGATTTCGCGGTGCATATCATATATTGCCTGAAGATAGCGACTTTCGGCGGCGCCGGAATCAATTAAAGGCTGCACAGCTAATGCCACGGCACTTTTCCAGTCATCAATTTTGGTAATAATGGTGGTGTTACTTTCATTAATCCAGTCGCTTAACATAATACCTCTTCATATGAATAGGGTCTTTTCTCAGTATGATATTTATTTAAAATAAAAACTGTGATCTATCCAGTCCTGTTAGTCATCAATGAAAGATATTAATTTCAGGCGACGTGAAGGAATCAATGATAGTAGTGTATTAACAAGGTCCTGATATCAGAATTGGCTTACTTTTCAGTAAATGAATATTTCCTCATGGACGTATTTATTGAATCTGTGTATTGAAGGAATTCATTATCCATTCGTGAATACCAACAATATTAACAGGCTTATTTTGTCCAATAACATTCTGGTCAACACAATAAACTGGCCCTAACGTCATTGGTCGTGCATTTCCGGCGAGAATTTTTAATTCGGGAATATATTCTGCCCCGACGTGTCCGGGTAAACGTTCCCCGAGTCGTGAAGCAAAACGTTCCGCAGCGAGTTCTGCATCAATCTGACACCAGATTTCGAGAACCTGCGTGACGCCCGCCCGTTGCAGATAATCCTGCAACACCTCTTTTGGCTGGAAACCAAACCACGCATCGGCAATAAAGGTGCTGCCCTGCGGTGCGCCGCCGATGATATCCCAGATAACCTGATAACTTGCCAGCCCGAGCACGCGGTTAAAAGGGCGATCGACATTTTGCAGCCGCTGAAGAAACGGGTTTTTGATGCCATCAAGCGACAGTTGCAGCCAGCCGCTGTATTCAGAAAGCTCAACGGCGAGCCGGCTTTTACCTGACGCCGGGATCCCGTTTACCAGGATGACGCGTTTGCCGGTAAAGCCATTTCGTGAGGCGCTTCTGTTTTCAGACATGTTCCACCTGTTCAGTTTGGTTGCGGGTCGGGGCTTGGAAATATTGCTGAATAACAGCCTGAAGTTCGTTCAGCCGCGGAACCGCCAGCGATTCGAGCCGGGATTTTGTCGCGCTGCGATCCAGCGAGATACAGTCTTTCCACAGAGAACGCCCGGCAATCACGCCTGATGCGCCTTCGCTCATGGCATCCGCCACTTGTTTGAGGAAGGTGGAATGATCTACGCCCGCGGAAAGCACCGCCCACGGCACGTCGCCGGCGAGTTCTGTAATGTCGGCACAGGCTTGTTTCGAGCCCGGATAAGGCAGTTTCAGCACCTTCGCGCCGCATTCCAGGCAAATCCTCGTGCCGCCATAAATCAGTGACGGGACTTTTTCTTTATATTCTTCCTCGGTTTCATTGTCGAGTTTATAGGTGAGGAACTCCACCACCAGCAGCAGGTCTTCGCGGGCGAAATCGTCAATGCACTGACGCAAAATATCGATGTTGTGACGGTTCGCCGCTTCCTGATCCGAACGCAGATACACCATGATTTTGCCGCCGGTCGCACCCAGTTCACGTACGCGCCGCGCATCAACGTTCGCCACCAGCCGTGACAGACGGTAGCCTTCCGGTGAATTATCCCAGCCTGATGCATCAAGGCCAATCAGCAGGGCGGTGTCGCGGGCAATAATACCGTTGTCCACCAGCTGTGGCACGGCGCAGACCGGATCGACGAGAACACAGGACGCTTTACTGGCGAGATATTGGGTGATATCGGCTTTAATCAGCCCGAGCTCGTGTTCTGAAATGGCAGATTGTTGTTGCGGATCGCTGGCGAGCAGGCTGCGCATGGCACCGCGCTGGTCACAGGCGATCACCAGCATTGCGCCATTTTTGCCACAAATCTGCTGATAGCTGCGTAATTCTGAAGTAGACATTTTTGACATGGAACTCTCCTTTGCGTGAAATTTATTACAGATGAAAAAATCTCGATTACACTGGACGTTCTGTCTTTTCCCCCCGACGAAAAGGGGCGGAAAATCGCGTAACACGCCGTTTTACAAGGGTTGAAGCCCGATCCGGCACATTGCATTTTTACAGGTGTTGCGCAATAATCCCTCAATCGACGATTTGAGTGTAATTCATTACTGAAAGGAATTTCAAGCTGAAAGAGCCAATTTTGCAAGATATTGCAGCAACGCGTGCCATGATGCACCTGGTGGCCAAGCTGCATTACGAGTCTGATATGTCTCAGGTGGAGATTGCACGCAAGCTGGATGTGTCGACGGCAACCATCTCCCGGCTGCTGAATAAAGCCCGTGCGGCGGGGATTGTGCGCATTGAAGTGGTGGGATTATCTTCTCCTGAAGACATGACTTCAGACCTGATAAAACGTCTCGGACTGAAACACGCCTATGTTGTGGATGCGCCGCCGGGTAATGTGCTCGGCGCGCTGGCGACGCCGCTGGCTTCTCTTTTACAGGAAGCCGGTTTGGGTGCGGGATCGGTGTTGGGTATCGGCTGGGGCAGGGCCGTGCGCGAGGTGACGCTGGCCGGTATGCCGCGTCTGCCGGGCATTATGACCGTGGCGCTCAATGGCGGAATGCAGCAGTCTGCGCCGCATTTTCAGATCACCGAGTTCGTGCGTCGCGCGGCAGAACAGATGGAAGGCACGCCGTATTTTCTGCATGCGCCTTATATTTCTTCGGCAGAATTGCGTGATGCATTTCTCGCCGACCCGAGCGTGAAAGAAATTATTTCGCTGTGGGACCGCCTCGATGCAGCGATTGTCGGCGTGGGACTGACGCATACACCAAAACCGAGCGAATCCACCACCGCCACGCCGGGCGAACAGGCGCTCAGCGACGCGGCGGGCGATGTGCTGCGCCATTACTTCACTGAGTCCGGTGATTTATTGCACTGGGAAGGTGAGGAGCGAATGATTGCGGCTTCGGTCGAACAACTGCGTAAAACGCCGCTGACCATTGGCGTGGCTGCCACGCCGGAAAAGGCCGCCGGGATTATCGGTGCAGTACGTTCGGGTATGATTAATTCGCTGGTCACCGACGTGAATACCGCGCAGGCTATTCTGGATAAACTGCCGGTGGCATGACGGCCTGATTTTTTAAAAGAAGTTTTCAAAAAAGCGCAAAAGAAAAAGGCATTCCC
>NZ_JAFMOZ010000091.1:0-30459 GCF_019049615.1 Rahnella sp. BCC 1045
GGCGGGGAGTGCAGGCCAGACGCTATTTCCCCCGCGCTGTCATCAGCCTCCGGTAGAGCACCGGCAGCGAAATCACCACAATCAGCATCGCGCCGACGATGACTGACATCACAATCCCCGGCACGTTCAGCAGGCTGAGGCCGAAGGTCAGCAGACCCATCAGGAAGGCGGCAATAATGACGCCGGTCATGCTGCCTGAACCGCCCAGCACGCTGACGCCGCCGAGCACCGCCATCGTAATCACGCTCAGCTCCCAGCCAAGCGCCAGCGTCGGGCGCGTACTGCCGAGCCGTGACGTCAGCAGAACCGCCGCCAGCCCGGACATCACGCCGACCAGCACAAACAGCGTCAGGTTGTGGCGCTTCACGTTAATGCCGGAATACCAGGCCGCCACCGGATTATTGCCGATGGCGTAGGTACGGCGGCCAAAGTTGGTTTTGTGCAACAGGAAGTAAAAGACAGCGCCCAAAACCAGAAATAACGCGAACTCAAACGACAGCGGCCCCCAGACATAACCCTGCCCGAACCACGCAAAGCTGGCCGGATATTTATTCAGTGACTGATCGCCGAGCAGCACATACGTGATGCCACGGAACAGGCTCATGGTCCCGATGGTGATCACGATCGATGAGAGATTCAGGCGCGTTACCAGCAGCCCGTTAATCAGCCCGCACAATAATCCCACGCTCAGCCCGACGCCCACCAGCGCCGGTGTCGGCAGACCGGCCTGCGCGCAGAATCCCATTATGGTGGAACTCAGCGCCATCGTGGAGGCGACGGATAAATCGATTTCACGGGCGATAATCAGCATCGCCATCGGCAGAACAATGATGGCCTTTTCCGTGAAATTGAACGTCGCGTCGGACAGATTCCAGATATTGAGGAAATACGGCGAGGCGAGGGCGTTCACCACGAACACCAGCAGCGTCACCACCAGCAAAAATCCTTCCCAGCACATCAGGCGGCGGAAGAAGGGCGTCACGGCCATCGGCACACTTTCCCGTGCAGGCGTGCGCGAAGTTAAGGTCTTATTCATGATCTGGCCTCTGATTCAGATCCTGATGCGTGGACGGAAGGAGAATGGCGTAAAATCAGTCTTCCTTTACGTTTATTGCCGCGTTCGTTCAGGATCACCGCGATAACAATCACCGCGCCCGAAATGGCCATCTGCCAGAACGGCGACACTTCAATCACCGGCAGGGCGTTATTGATGACGCCGAGGAACAGCGCGCCGAGCAGGCAGCCCACCACTGAACCGATGCCGCCCATGGTGCTGATCCCGCCGATGACGCAGGCGGCGACAATCTGCAATTCAAAGCCGTTGGCGACGTCCACGTAGGCGACGGCAAAACGAGAAATCCACAGGTATCCGCAGAAACCCGCCAGCGCGCCGGACAGGCAGAAGCTGATGAACTGCATTTTTCCCGCGTTGATGCCGGTGTAATACGCCGCCGTGGCATTGCCGCCCGCGGTATATAACGCGCGGCCTGTGCGGCTGTAGCGCAGGAAATACGCCACCAGAATCAGCGCGGCAATCGCGCACCAGCCGAGCAGCGGCAGGCCAAGAAACGGCGCGCGCGGCAGGCTGAGGAAATCCGGGCTCATCTGGTGTGCGTTAATCCAGCCGCCGTTCGAGAGCAGGAAAATAATCCCGCGATAAATACTCATGGTGCCCAGCGTCACCACAATCGGCGGGATCCCTACTTTCCAGACCAGCAGGCCATTAACCGCGCCCATGATCAGGCCGAGAACCGTCGCCAGCACGACCAGCGACCACACCGGAATGTCAGGGTGATGGAAGTTGATCAGCGCAACAATCATGCCGGTGAGCGCCAGATTGGCGGCCATCGACAAATCAATGCCCTTGGTCAGCAGCACCATCATCTGGCCGAGCGCCAGGATGATCAGAATCGAGGTGTCGTTGAACATCTCAAGCAGGTTTCCGGCGCCGATAAACTCCGGTGAGCGTGCGCCGACGCCGAGCACCATCAGGACAATCACCACCGCCAGCAACAGCTCACGGTACTTGAGTAAATTCTTGATCATGCCGCCTCCTCGCCCGCGCCGCTGGCGGCACTGACAATCATTTCGGCGGTCGCGTCACCCGCGTTGAATTCCGCCACCATCAGCCCTTCGTGCATCACAATAATTCTGTCCGCCATGCCCATGACTTCCGGCAATTCGGAAGACACCATAATCACCGCCAGCCCGCGTCCGACCAGCTCGGACATAAACTGATGTACCGCCGCTTTTGAACCGATATCAATCCCTTTGGTGGGTTCATCGAGAATGATAATGTCCGGCTGCGTCGCCAGCCATTTTGCGATCACCACTTTTTGCTGATTACCGCCAGAGAGCGTGCCCACCGGTTGTTTCCAGCTTGAAGCTTTCACCTGCAACCGGCGCGCATAATCATCGGCCAGCGCCCACTCTTTTTTATCATTGAGCACGCCGCGCGGGTTGAGCTGACTGAGCTGCGGCAAACTGATGTTCTGGCTGATCGGCAAATCGATGATCGCGCCCTGATTCTGGCGCTCTTCCGGCACATAGACGATTCCCGCGCGGATGGCCTGAGAAGGGCGGGTGAAATGATGTTCTTTGCCGTGGATCAGAATCTTGCCGCCGCCCGGTTGCGTCACGCCAAACAGCGCCTGCATCAGCTCGGTTCGTCCCGCGCCGACCAGCCCGTAGAATCCGAGAATTTCGCCCTTGCGCAGTGAGAAACTGATGCCCGCAAATTCGGTCGGATGGCTGAGATTCTGCACCTGCAACACCGTTTCACCCGGTTCGCAGTTCACTTTCGGATACGCCTGGCTGACTTCGCGCCCGACCATCATCGTGACCATCTGCTGCTCGCTGATATCACTGATTTTGCCGGAGCCGACATAACTGCCGTCGCGCAGCACCGTGTAGTAATCGGAAATCGCGAAAATCTCGTCGAACTTGTGCGAGATAAACAGGATGGCTTTTCCTTCATGTTTCAGGCGTTCGACAATCTGATAAAACTCCACGATTTCATGCTGCGACAACGCCGCCGTCGGTTCGTCGAGGATTACCACCTGTGCATCAAACGACAGCGCGCGGGCAATCGCCACCATATGGCGTTGCGCGATGCTCAGTTCTTTCAAAATGGCATGCGGATCGATGTTCACTTCCAGACGCGTCAGAATATCGCGCGCCTGCTGATGCATCGCCGGCCAGTTCAGCCGCTTGAAAATCCCGCCGTAAACATAGTGGCCGACGAAGATATTTTCGGTCACGGAAAGCTCATCAAACAGCACGGTTTCCTGATGGATGGCGGTAATACCGACTTTGTGCGCGGATTCCGGATTGGGCAGTTTTATCGGAATCGCTTTATAGCGCAGCTCGCCTTCTTCCGGCTGATAAATGCCGGTCATGACTTTCACCAGCGTGGATTTACCCGCGCCGTTTTCGCCAATCAGGGCCGTTACTTTTCCCGGATACAAATCCACATGCACGTTATTCAGCGCCCTGACGCCCGGAAAGACCTTGCTGATGCCCTGTAATGACAACAGCGGAGTCGTGGAATCTGTCATTTCGTTTCCCCTGTCTGGCTAAGTACAACAAAACGGCTCACCGAAAAACGATGAGCCGCCGTCAGGATCAGAATATTTTCGAGAATTTGTCGATGTTGCTGGCGTCGTAAACAAACGGTTCAGCCATCGCGCCGCTGCCGTCCGCGTCCAGTTTCACTTTACCTAAACGTCCCATGCTGGCTTCGGTTTTGGTGGCGGTGCCTTTGACCAGATCGTCGGCCAGATAGGTTGCCGCGTAACCAAGATCAATCGGGTTCCAGATGGCAAAACTTTTGGTCGCCCCGGATTTCACCGCACCCGCCATTTCAGACGGCAGACCGAGGCCGGTGACGTAAACTTTGCCGATTTTGCCCTGATCTTTCACCGCCTGCGCGGCCGCCACGATGCCGACGGAAGACGGAGAAATAATCACTTTCAGATCCGGATAAGATTTCAATAAGCCGATAGTTTCGCGATAACTTTTATCCGACAAATCATCGCCATACGCCACAGTCACCAGATTGACGGAAGGATACTTTGGCAGCACCTTTTTCATCTCGGCAATCCACAGATTTTGGTTGGTCGAGGTAGGTGTGGCGCTGAGGATCGCGACATCCCCTTTTTCGACATTCAGCGCTTTCAGTGCATCGGCGGCCAGTTTGACGTTGGTTTCGCCGATCAGCGCATTGTTGGACGGATTCAGGTGGATCTGACGGCCCTCTTTGGCGACGCCGGAATCCCAGGACACCACTTTAATGCCGCGCTGCATGGCTTTTTTCAGCACAGGCACCAGCGCGTCCGGGTCATTGGCGGAAACCGCAATCGCATCAACACCCTGTGCAATCAGGCCGTTCAGCACTTCAATCTGCGCTTCGGCGGTGGTAGTGGTCGGGCCGGTGTAAATTACTTTCACATCACCCAGCTCTTTCGCTGCCTGCTGCGCGCCAACGTTTGCCGCTTCAAAGAAACCGTTGCCCAGTGACTTTGCCACCAGCGCAATCTTCACTTCTGCCGATGCCGCGCCTGCCAGCAGGATGCTGCTCGCGATCAGGGTGAGGCTCAGTACGTGTTTTAATTTCATTGTTTGTACTCCGCATAAGTCTGCATAAAGTTTAACGACCAAAAATTGCCGACGCGCCAGGCGCATGATCACGACTCTAGGAGGTTGCTGAGGATCTGACCTTTCCGCGAGTGCCAGTTCTGCGCTAACTATGGCAAAGCTGCAAAGGTTTAAGAGAACAACCTCACAAATTGATAACAATCTTGTTTCGACCCATGGAAATGCCCCGAAAAAAACCGATTTCGGGCAGGGAAAAACCGCACTGAAAGAGGGCGTAAACCTGCGTCATACGCCGGATTGCGCAAGATTGTGCCGGGAAAGAAAGGTTTTGTTCAAAAGCGGCTGGCAGATCACAATTTCAGCCCGATGACGGCGTCAGTGACGACTAAGATATTACGATAATGTTAATAAGGAGTCGGAAATGACCGTGTTACGCAGTAGTGAATATTTCCCTTCAGGAGATTTTCCGGTCGCCATTGAACCCCGTTACCCGCAGGAAACTTTTCCTGAACATCATCACCAGGATTTCAACGAGATTGTGCTGGTCGAACAGGGCACCGGGACACACGTTTTTAATGACCATCCGCTGATCCTCAGTGCAGGCAGCGTCTGCTTTGTGCGCCACTGCGATCACCATCTTTACGAAGATACCGACAATCTGCATCTGACCAACGTTCTGTACCGTGGCCCGAATGCGTTTCGATTCCTCAACGGGGTCAGTGATTTACTGCCGAAGGAAGTCGATGGCATTTATCCGGCGCACTGGCGCATCAGCCCGAACCAGGTGACGCAGGCTAAAACGCTCATCGACCTGCTGGCGCGTAAAACGGTCAGTCAGACGCCGGAATCCCAGGCCCAGCAGGAACTGTATTTCATGCAGCTTTTATTGTTGCTGCGTCAGGGCAGCCGTGACGTCGGGTATCGCGGGCAGGGTGGCGACCTGAATAATCTGCTGGACTGGATGAACGAGCATTATGACGAAGAGATCAACTGGCCGGTGCTGGCGGAACAATTCTCGATGTCGCTTCGCACATTACACCGTCAGATGAAACAGCAAACCGGCTGCACGCCGCTCAATTATCTTAACCGCCTGCGGCTGCTCAATGCGCGCAACATGCTGCGTTTCAGCGACAGCTCGATCACGGACATCGCGCATCAGTGCGGTTTCTGCGACAGCAATTATTTCTCTACACTCTTTAAGCGCGAATTTGGGTATGCACCCCGCCACGTCCGTCAGTAACTACCCGGCATATTCCTTTCACAAATGCTCAATTTTCAAAAATGTTATGTCGTGCAGACCGATCATGACATTTTTGCCATTTCTCAAAACCAACTGGCAATCACGGAAAGGTAAAAACGTCACGGATAGAACAGGCTGTTAGAACTTTACAAAAAAGAGCTTATTTTTTAACAACTCGTTCATCATCCCTCTATCCGTTCTTTGGAGATTTCTGACATGGGCACAGTTCAAAAACGTATGTACATCAACGGTGAATTCGTTGAAAACACCGGCGGTAAGTGGATTGACGTGGTCAATCCGGCCACAGAACAGGTGATTTCGCAGATCCCTGAAGGCTCTGCCGAAGACGCGAAAAAAGCCATTGATGCTGCCGAAGCGGCGCAAGCGGGGTGGGAAGCGTTGCCCGCAGTGGAACGGGGCGTGTGGCTGCACAAAATCGCCGCCGGGATCCGCGAACGCGAAGCCGAACTGACAGAAACCATTATTGCGGAAGGCGGCAAAACCTACGGCCTGGCGCAAACCGAAGTGCTGTTTACCGCCGATTATCTCGATTACATGGCCGAATGGGCGCGCCGTTACGAAGGCGAAATCATTCAGAGTGACCGTCCAAACGAAAATATCTTTGTGTTTCGCAAAGCCATCGGCGTGACCACCGGTATTTTGCCGTGGAACTTCCCGTTCTTTCTGATTGCCCGTAAAGCCGCACCGGCACTGATCACCGGCAACACCATCGTGATCAAACCGAGTGAAATCACGCCAAACAACGCCATTATTTTTGCAGAAATCATCCACAAAATCGGTCTGCCAAAGGGCGTGCTGAATATCGTCACCGGCTACGGGCCGGTTGTCGGGCAGGAACTGGCCGCCAACCCGAAAGTCGGGATGGTCAGCCTGACCGGCAGCGTGGCGGCGGGTATCGCTACCATGACCGCTGCGGCGCAGAACGTTACCAAAGTCTCGCTGGAACTGGGCGGGAAAGCCCCGGCCATTGTGATGAATGACGCGGATTTGGATCTGGCGGTCAAAGCCATCGTCAGCTCACGCGTGATCAACACCGGGCAGGTGTGTAACTGTGCGGAACGTGTTTACGTGCAGGAAGGTGTGTACGACGAATTCATTTCGCGGATCAGCGTGGCGATGAAAAAAGTGACCTTCGGCAATACCGCTGAACAAAAAGAGTTGGATATGGGGCCGCTCATCAGCGGTGCGGCGTTAAAACGCGTCGAGGACAAAGTGGCGAAAGCCGTCTCGCAGGGGGCGAAAGTGCTGCTGGGCGGCAAACGTCACGGCGACAAAGGCTTCTTCTATCAGCCGACGGTGCTGGTGGATGTAAAACAGGATATGCCGATCATGCATGAAGAAGTGTTCGGCCCTGTGCTGCCGGTCGCGACATTCAAAACGCTGGAAGAAGCCATCGCGATGGCCAACGACAGCGAGTATGGTCTGACGTCTTCTATCTATACCTCCAATATCAACACCGCGATGAAAGCGCTGAAACAGCTGAAGTTCGGGGAAACCTATATCAACCGCGAAAACTTTGAAGCGATGCAGGGGTTCCATGCGGGCTGGCGTAAATCCGGCGTCGGCGGCGCAGACGGCAAACACGGCTTGCAGGAATATCTGCAAACCCACGTCGCATATCTGCAATTCCATTAATTTCTGCATGAAAACAGCCGGAGCGGGGGAAACCGGGTTCCGGCTTTCTGTATCTCAAGACTACGGCCATTAATCCTTCAAAACATCCGCTTAAAATAACTTCGATAAATAAAACAAATCCTATCTGATACAATGAGTAATTAGAATCTGATGCACCTAAGGTCTGCATCATGCGTGTCCTGAATATATCCTGCGAGCGAGCACGACAAAATGAGCGTGATACAGAGCCTTATCAAACAAGCCTTTGGCACCGGTAACAGCAATGAAGCGGCCACTTTTCTGGCCAGCGCGTGCAACCGGATGAAGGCAATGGATAAAACGTCTATCGCCCGCGAAGTGGAAAGCGCACTCAGAGGCGTCAGTTTAAGCCGGGCTGAAGGCGATAAAGCCAAAGTCAAAACCGTTTTTAAAGACACCGCCGTCACGCTCGAAAAACTGGCATCACTGGAAAAGCAGGTGCGCAGTCTGACCCATGAACTGGCCGTTGCACGCAACCAAACCAGCAGCGGGAATAAAGAAGACGTTCAGCGACTGGAAGGAGAATTATACCGTCTGAATACGCGGGTCAGCGAACTGCTGCGCCAGGCTGAAATACAGAAAAAACAGCACGCTGACGAACTGGCGCTGATGCGCGCACGTCAGCAAACTGCCGGGAATTCAGTTTCCGCCGAGCTGGAAGAGTCCAGAAATCTTGTCGCTTATATGGGCAGTCAGATGGCGGCGATGGCCGCTGCCCGCGACAGGCTTCAGGAGCAGGTGACCGGGGAAGAAGACAAACGCCACGCGGCTAACCGTCGTGCCGACGGTAATTACGCCTTGCTCGGTCAGCAGAAAGAACTGACGGCTGAGGCTAACCGTAAAGTCACGCAACTGCGTGCCAGTCTGAAACTGGAAGAGTACGAAGGGCAGAACGCGAAGAGTGAAAAAGCGAAACTGAAAAAGCAGCTCGCGGAAATTCAGGAAGAAAATAGCCGTCTGGCAGAGCGCGTTCGCGATAACGAAGAAGATTGCGAACGCCTGAGCCAGGCGCTGGATCGCACGAATCAGGAATTCGCCGCCTACAAAGCACAAAAACAGCGTTTAACCCGCTGGATCCATATTCCCGGCGCGATGATGGGGATCGCCGTTTCGGCGGTCATACTGTATACCGGCGCCCAGCCGGGACATCTCTATGACAGCCTCGCCCCCGCCGCCTTCCTCGGCTGCGTGGTGTACGCGCTATCCCACATGATCGCGTACACCCGAAAAGCATAACTTTTTATATGCAGCGCCGGAAATGGCTGCCACAACTCAGCAGGGATCTGGCCCGGAAAAATATTTCCTGCAAAACAGGCATAAAATATTACCGGGCCTGATTTAGTCTGCTTATTTAAGCGCAAACATTTGCCATGCACCTTTGATATTTTTCAACTCAATATTACTGATTATGCAATGGTTGGGGTTACCCGGCTGCGGATCCGTGGACACCGTGGCATTTTTATTAACCAGCGTGGACGCATTGGTGCCTCCTGCCTGTTTTAAATCTTTAGATCTGCCGGTATCCGTTTTAATTAACGCTTCGACTTTAGCCTGATCAACGCCGGAATTCGCTTTAGAGCATAAGGCCGAGACGTTTTGTAAGGTGCCCGGATATCCATCCTGGCTGGCGTAATTCGCATCCGTATTAGCCGCACCGTAACGGACTACTAATGCCCCTTTAGGCACGTCGTTAACTTTTGCAAAAGATGACGCGGAAACCAGCAAACCAGCAGCAATAACGAGCATATAATGTTGTTTCATTTGAACCTCGCTAACAGATTGTTTTAAAGACATATGCAGGAAATCTGCACAGGTCACTTCACAAAAAATGGCCGAGGACAGATCGCAAAACAGATCATCTGCTTCGGGAATCTAACGCTAAATAATTTGTACAGAATCTTTATTCTCATATCAGATTTCGGGCATAGGCATCTCCTGATTGTGATATTTAAACTGACGGCATTCAGCCCTTTACAGGTATTTCATTACGGCACATAAATAATCTCAAACGTGGTGGTCTGGTTATTACGCTCCACTTTTCCTCCGTCGACGTAACGAATTTGCAGGTCATAGGTATATACGGGTTTTTTATCCGGATGCAGGATGAGATCAATGACCGATACTTTTACGATGGCGTCGTGATCCGGATTCGTTTTATTCAATTCGAAAGTTTCATTCCCGATATTGACTAACATACGCTCGATCGGACGTGGCCCGGACGAACTGTAGGCCTGGGGATCACTTTTGAACGTAAGGGTATTGGAAATGTCCACGGGCGTGGACTGTGTAATAAAATCGAGCGGTTTATCCTTATATTTGTCATCCAGCGCAATTTTCACCGGCAATTTATCGGGATTGAATCCCTTGAACTGAACCTCCAGCTCCCCTTTGAGTAACAGGCTTTGCGGTGATTTTGAAAACAGAGCATCCCAGATTGTCACAAACTGACTGACCGGCAGGGTGAACGAATCTGCGACGCCGCTCTGCAGGTTAATCAGCGCCTTCTTTTCCTCTGTTTTACCCGCGGGCAATTCCAGCTGTAATGCCAGCGTATCGGCATTGGCAAACGGGATCAGTTTTCCGTCAGGATGTTTCGGGGTGAACTGGTCTCTGGCGTTGGCAATCCGCGCCTGGTTCACCTTAGGCAGTAAAAAGTAGTCCATCGTGACGGTGACCTGATCCAGTTTCGTGGCGTTATCAGGGGCTGAAAATGAAAATGAGAGCATCGGTTTAAGGTCTGTGCCAAGACCAACCTCAAAGGTATCAGGCAGGTAATACAGGTAATTCTGGAGAACATAGTCCTGATAATAGTTGTAGGTCACATTCTGAAAAACCAGCGGCAGAAGTTTCAGTTGCAGTCGGGCGGGTGGCGGCAGAATGCCCTGATAAATATACGGATAGTAGTTTTCCGCGAAGTAGAAAACTTTAGGATCGGTGATCGTATTGGTAATGCTGTGATCGGTTTTGAGTGCAACGACCAGCGTGGTTTGCGCATCAAAATCAGACAAGGCGCGCAGCAACGCATCACGCTGTGCCAGCTCGTTCAGCTCAAGCTCTGCCTGATAAACATTTTCCGTTTCAGTCTCCATCACTTTGTCAAAGACCAGTTCTTCGGCATTGCCGAAGGTGCTGAAGCTCAGCACAACATAAGGCGTTTGCGGAACCGGCTGGCTCAGCGCGAAGTTCAGCATCATCTTCCAGCTTGTGCCGTCGGTGCTGGTCGCAATTTCGTAGCGGGTTTCTCCTGAGATGATTTCGGTACACACTTTGGCGGTCAGCGCATCGGCCAGCACCGCCTGGGCAGCCCGGTAGCGCAGGTGTTTTCCCTCTGCAACCGGGAACTGTTCGCGAGCGTTTTGCAAAATAATTTGGTTCAGCGCCACCAGGTTATTAAGAAATATATTCATGGTTTTCCTCAGCATATTCAGTTTGAGCCAGAGATCTGAACTGATTCAGGCAGGGAGACGTCCAGAGATAGCGCCCGTCATGCCGGCGATAAAGCGGGCTTTCCCGTTGTCCTGCGGGCAATTGCCAGCAGGAAAGTGCATTAATCAACGGCGTGAGTTGCGGGATCCCCGCTTGTCGGGCGTAAATCAGTGTGGCCAGCCATTCCGCAGGGTGGGCGTAATACGGGGTTAATGCGCTGAGCCGGTCGAAGTCACTGCCGCTCCATTGCACCGCCTGATTCAGCATCTGAATAATGCGCGGATAAGAGGGCGGCAGAGGACTGCCTTCATCCGTCAGCCTGTGCAGCAAAATCAGCGCATTGGTGTTGACGCAACAATCGAGCTGAGAGAGTTCGTTCTCATCGTGCATCCAGGTATAAAAGCTCTGACACTCAGCCCACTGGTTTTGCGCGGCTTTCAGGCGGGGATCCACTTTCCGTACCTGATAATTGTTCATATGAGAAAGCGTCTGCCGGGCCTGCGCGAGCGACAGTCGGCCAGATTTATAAAGCAGTTCGGTAATAATGGCCGTGTCATCAATATCGGCACAGATTTTCAGGTTCGCCATCCACTGAGGATGGGCGGCGGCTGGCCAGAAACTGAAATGGTGCGGACGGGTTTCACAGGTTGTCAGGAAACCGAGCGCCTTTTCAATGTAAGGAGCCGTCTGCGCGGTGTGCTCCAGCGTGCGTAAGATCTGCGCGGTCACAAACGCATTTTCATCCTGATGCCAGCGCCCGTCGGGTGTTCTGACATACGACACAAAAGCACCGCTGGCAGACTGTTGCGCCAGTAAGGCTTTCAGGCTGACCCGGGGCGTGTGTACTGACGGCGGCGATGGTCTGACCGGCAATGTCTCAAAATGACTATTCTGCGGGCTGAAAGTGCAGCTGATGGCACGGCTTTCCTGCCTGTCCACCGAAAAGCCCACCACGTTGAACTGTATGGGAATTTGCTCAGTAACCACCCGTTGCAGTAAAGGCAGCTGGTGGTCATTTTGCGTCAGCAGGTTCTGAACTGCGGGGAAAACCCGCTGATTATCACCAAAGAAACTTGCCGCCATCACAAACAGCGTGAAGCTTGCAGGCTCTGCATCCTGACCATAAACCAGACTAAAACCGTAGGTTGTCGCCGGAAAAACCTGCCCGTTCAGGGTTTGTTGTACGGCCTGCTCCAGCAAGGGCTTCAGCGCAGGCCAAAGCGATTCACAGTCAAAAAAACGCATGACCGCCGCAATGTCAGCGTGCGTGATGTGCGCGCTATGCCATTGGAAGTAATACTCACGCGGCGAGGCGGATTGCTGCGGATATTCGCCGGTCATCAGCAATGACAATCCGGCTTCCCGGCAGGCGGCGAGGGAGAGATTCTCCATCGCGCCGGGCCAGTTCGTTTCGTCAAAACCACCGGACTGCACCTCGGAATAGATCTTCGTTTTCATCCCTTCAGGCGTATATTTTCGCCCCAGCCAGGAGCCAAACCGCAGCGGTTGCGCGCTTTGGTTTTGCATTATGGCTGCCGCATCAAAACGAATGTCAGCGTCATTCTGCGAAACCGGCGCAACTATCTGCCGGTAATGGCGGGCAAACGCGTCTATCCGGCGATCTTCTGCGTAATAAGGTAAAAAGGGATCCAGAGTGCAGGCAAGCGCCTGCGGTTTTGACGTCGAAACAGTAAATTCAAGCGGACAGCCGTTGTAGGCCAGCAGGCTGGTATTAAAAGCCGTCGCTAAACCGCCGGATGCCAGACGTGCCTGCGTGAAACGGGCAATTTCCGCGGTCAGCGTTGCCCGCAGATAAGGCGCTTCCCGGCAAAGTGCGTTGACCAGGGCGTTCCATGCCACTGGGATTACGGTGTTAAGTTCGACCATTGTCTGTCGCCTACGCTACTGCCGGAATAACGATAGCGGGCGGGTTTTCGCTGCCATCAAGCGTCGTTGTCTTACCGCCGACTAAGAAGTACGTGATTTTGTAGTTAACGTTCCACGGTTTCTCGGTCAGACAACGGTATTTAAAGGTCTGGGCTTCGCTTTTATCTTCGCTGAAGGTGTACTTTTTGCTTTTTTTGCTCTGCTTATCGTCCGTATAAGCCAGCTCGACGATCAGCTGGTTGCAATTCTCCCACGAAAATTTCTTGTCCAGAAAGATGGAGATTTCATTGAATGTCAGCACTGAGCCGGGATCGAGATTCAGCAAGGTTGAAGCCGATTGTGATTTTGGCTGGTAGCTGCTGCTGCCTTCCCAGCCGGACGCAGCGGCGGATTTAAAAATAAACTCGCTCTGAATATCGAACAGTTCATTGGTGTTTTTACTCCGGGAGATATTCTTGCCCCATGTCCCGTCGTCGGCGGTGAACGGCGGGGCGGTATACACCTGATTGTTGTAGCCGATTTTGAAGCTCGCGGCTTTAATGCCGTATTCATCAAATCCGTCCGGCCCGAGCACGGTGAAGTCAATTTTCTGGAAGAACGGATCGTTAACGTTGACTTCAATGAAGTAGGGAGGAACCTTCTTCGCCCGCAGGATATCGCTGCCGATAAAGTTTTGCGGCACCGCGGCCTGGGTGATCGCCTGTGACGAGATGTAGTTGAAGTTCAGCGCTTTCGTCTCTTCGATGCGCACCATTTTTATCTCCAGTGATGCGCTGGGGAAAAGCCCGCCTTTTCCGCCTTCTTCGTCCTCTTTTTTGTCGCTGGCGATCAGGGAATCCAGAATGGAGGAACTGGCCGATTTCGCCTGAGTATTGCTGTCATCGTTGGGGCTCAGCGAAGCGGTAAAGAAGCTTTTCAAAATCTCTTCTTTGACAAACTGCAACGCCCATTCCTTTTCTTTTTCCGCCTGATCGCCTGGCATACTTTCAGTGACTTTGATGATCAGTTTCTGATCCTGCTGTAGCTTCTTAATGACGCTGTCAAAACCCAGCCAGAAGCTGGCGGGCGTTTCGACCGGGATCGGAATATTGGCCCCAAATTTAAGATCAAACTCTTTATAAAGACTTTCGAGCTTGGCTTCGACTTCCACTTTTAAGGCTGGCGTGATGCCCGTAAAACTGAGGTTGTACGCCACGGCGGCCGGTGCCTGCGCCTGATTAAACGCGGCTTCCAGGATCACCGCTTGTTCCGGCGTTAATTTCGCGCTGAAGATCGCGCTGTTTTTGCCAAAAAGGCTGGGGCTTTGGGCGCTGATTAGCTCGCCGTTCGTCCCTTCCGCACCCAGTACAAAGAAATTCACCGTGCCTTTGTCAAACATCACCTGCGTTTTGCGCGCCGTTTTCGGATCCACCTTGAGTTTGCTCAGGTACTCCTGGAATGCGTTGTTGAGTACATCTTCATCAATGGACGTGTTCACCTCGAAGTTGATGTAGCCCCCTTGCTGACCGCTGCCGTCGCCGGTGTATTTAATCAATGAAAATACCGGCTTTTTATCATTTTCCGCGATATGGATATCACCGGGTAAATACCAGAACTGCTTGTCATCGGAGTCATCAGCAAAGAAGGTGATGTTGTTGATGGTTTGTGTTCTTTCTCTAAGTAATAACATGGCGTTTCCTTAAATGAGGTTGGCGATATTGATACTGTCTTGAACGGTTGCGGTTTGGACGTACTCGGGGTGATCACCGCCTTTGCCATCCTGGTAGGTGAACCAGATATCAAGGTTGACGGTGAGCCGCGCAGGGTCTGGCTGATCAGCGCTGAAACGCTGAATGGCGGCGTCTTTTTCGGTAAATTGAAAGACCTGTTGCAGGCAGGCATTCTCGTCAGTGGGAGAATAAGGGTAGCTGACCGACACGATCACTTTTTCGACCTCCTGCCAGTCCATGTTGGCGGAAAGTGTTAATACCCGCTGGTGATACAACGAGGAGAACAGCGAGATATCCTGGCTGGTCGGCTCATCAAGCACGGCGGATAAATGCGGCGAATTGACCTCACTGCTGTACTCCTTGCTGACGTCAAAGAGATACAAATCGGGGTCCGGCAGCGTGACCGGATAATCTTCTTCCCGGGACGTGGAGGTGATCTGAAAAATTTTTGACACGATGGGGCCCGGCAAGAGCCTGTGGCGGCAGCGCACGGTAACCAGAACCGACTGATACCAGTTCCAGTTAAACTGGCTTGCTGCGCGGATAAGAAAATCATAGCGGGCATAAACGGAATCGAGATCCAGATAAATGTCGTCCAGCTCAGTTTGCAGATCGCCGGAACTGACGGACGTCACGCTCCCAAAAGGCTTATTAAAATAGACGATAAAATCGTACCCGACGGGCCACAGCATTTTCCCCGTTTTCGGGTCGGTAATGCTCGGTGCTTTGAAATGCTTGGGCAGAACGTCGCCTTTACGGAAGGCATATTGCTGGACGTTGTCGCCATAACGCAGGCGCGCCATCACCAGCTGAATATTGCTGTCCAGCTCGGGCGTCAGTAAGTTTATCTGCACGTTTCGGGAGGCAAAAAAATCATCCTGCAGATCCGTTTCCGTGATCACGCGGCCGGCCTGATAGTCCGTGCCTTTGACCAGTTCACTGAATAAAGCCTGCGGATAAACCGAGCGTTTTACCACCGTCGTTTCGCTCAGTTTTCCGCTCAAACGGCGCTGCTCAATGTCTTTAACAGAAACCCGCTGCAGATAAAAACCGGCCTGTGGCCGGGGTTGCGCAGGGAGATCGGCAAACACCGGGGTAAAGAATTCGCTGAGCAGGATCTGCGTCAGTTCGGCACCGGCCTGCGCGATATGTTTGTCGGGATCTGTGTCGCGGACTTTGATGGTCACGATTTTATCGGTGATCAGCCGTGACGAGGTATTTTCGATATCGACCGAAAAAAACAGCAGGTTGAAGCCCATCGATTCTTGCAGGAACTCATAAACTTTGTCCCAGCTGGCCTCCAGTTCAAAAGTTGCGGGCGGCAGCTGTTGCAGATAATCGATTTTGTAGCTGACCGTGACAGGTGCCGTTTCCGGCTTCGCCATCAGGCTGGTCAGCAGGGCGATATTGTCTTGCGGGCCGAGCCTGGCCAGCAGATAGCAATTTTGCTGGTCGTTTAACGCCGTCTTACTGGTTTGTCCGGTAATGAAACCGGGAATATTCAGCGTCGCGCTGCAGGAAATAGCCTGCAAGGGCAAAAGCACCGCATCGCGCGGGATATCCGTGCTGGCATCTGCCGCTGCGCGCGCGGCTTCGGGGCTGCTGGCTAATAAAGTTTGCAGTGACAAGCTGGCATAATAAACGGTGGCCGGTTCGCTGCTGTTTCTGAAAATCTGTAGCTGGACCGCGGGCTGATCGTCGCGGGTGACCATAATGCCCGGCGCTGCGGCGCAGTAAAAATAAACAGGTCTGTCCGGGTCTGCACGGATAAAACAAATGTTTTGCACTATGATCTGATTATTCATCGCGGCAATCCTGCGTGACGGAAGTAAAAACAGGGCAACGTAGATTGCCCTGTGTTATTTCAGAGCATCAGAACTTCACCACCACAATTGTCGTGGTGTTCGATACCTTATCTGTTTTCGTTTTCTCTTCGCCTTTGTCACCGAAATACACGGTCGAGACATAGCTTATTTCCGGTTCATTGCCCGCTTCTGCCTGCATGAGATTGAAGGTCAGATATTGGGTCATCGACTTACTGTCGAATTCGGTGATGGCAATACTTTGCGACTCACTGAAGTCCCATTTCGGGTATTTCACCGTCATTTCATAGGTGATCAGCGTGACGTCTTTCTGCGTTGGCTGGAAGATAACCGTGTACTTCTGCGCTTTAGGCAGGGCGTTAGGGATCAGGATCTGATTGCCCTGCGTCAGGCCATAACCCGGCAATTGCGGGCTGGTCTCAACGCCATTGGGAATGTAGGTCAGGCTGTCGCCATTGATGGCGTAGTAATCGGCAGAATAATAAATCGGTTTATCCACGGTCGTGCCGATGGGATAAATGAACGGTTTAGGCGGTGCGGATTCGCTGACGACCTGGCTGGTGGTTTTAAGATCAACCCCCTTATCGGGATCGGAATAGCGCGTTTTAACCACCACCTGGCTGAAGACTTTCCATCCCAGCGGGTCGAGCAGGGTAGAAATATCGGCGTAAACGACGCCACACTGTGCGGTGTTAATGGAGATGATCAGATCCCTGTCGCTCTGAATATCGCCGGAATGATAGGGTTTGGCCTGTGTACCGCTGAAGTTAACGGTGTAGGAATATTTAAACGCGCGGCCCAGCTCCGGCTTGATAAACCATTTGCCGGTTTTTTTCGGATCCATATCTTTAGGGTTAAATTGCAAGGTACTCTGATTGTCTTTGTCGTAGATGGCCGTCACGACAATATTGGCGATGTTATAGGTCGCCAGATCCTGAGTGACATAGAACTCAGGCTGAATAAATTGATAGAACGGATCGTTCAGGTCGTACTCTTTGAAATAATCCTTCAGGTTCGCTTCGCCCACGATGGACTGGATAGACGGCAGCTGGGTTTGCGGTGCGATGGCAAAGGAAACGACAGAGTTTTCGTCATAAACACGGGTAAAACTTTTGGTCTGTTTGAGGCTTTCCTGGAATTTACCAAAGTTACCCGCGTCATTTAGCATATCGAGACTCATGTCCAGGCCGGTCTGACTGCTTAAGATTTGCTCAACCTGTTTCTGCCCCCATGCCGTCAGGCCCTCTTTCCACTTGATGTACTGATCGGCCGTCATCCCCATTTCTGCCGCGGTCAGCCCGACCTGAACATCAATTTTAATGGCCCCTTTCTCAATGTATTCGCGTTCAATCTTTTTCTCATCTGCCGACCACGTATGGTAAGAGATGGTTTGCGTGACCGACTTGGTGATTTCGCTGTCGTAGCTCACCGTTACTTTGGCCGCAGGCAGGGAAGCGTCCAGATTGAAGTTAAAACGAACGCCGACACTTGAGTTTTTATCGGTGCCCGCCAGCACATTTTCAAACAGGGTGGCGCCTTCGCCGGTCAGTGTCAGCCCGAAAACGGTTCTGTTATCGCCTAAACCTGATGGCGATAAAGGCGTCGGGATCTGACGGTAGAATTTTTCATTGTCATCAAGAATTAATGTGGCCTGCGCCGAGGTGTAGTTAGGCTGCAACAGCTTAATTTTCTGTGCTTCTTCCGGCATCAGCTCAGGAAGAAACTGGTCATTGCCTTTGCTGCTGTCATACAGCGACACAAATTTGCTGGCCTGATCGGTGTCAAGGCCGGTATTTTTCAGCGCAGCGTCCATCGCCGCTTTTTTAGTCTGGTTTTCCGGATCCGCTGCCGAAGCCTGTTCGGCTTTAACATAGGTGACAATCAGGGTGGATTTCGCCGTCAGCTGGCCCTGAATATTGCCAAACAGTTCAGCGCGGATTTTGGCTTGCAGATCATCGGGAGGCAACGGAAGCATCACGGTAAACTGGGCATAACCGCCTTGCATGTCTTCGCCGCGATATTTATAGAACATGAAACTGGGGCTGTTAGCGTCGCGGGCAACAAATACCGGGATTTCGGGCACGACGTAATACGTATTCTTGTCCAGGCTGTCGCCGTAACAGGTACAGATATATTCAGTTTCGCCCAGATACTTATCCGTTGGGATTTTGATCGACTGCTGCAAAGCGGTGGTTAACATAGGGCATTCCTCTTGTTTATATCACTTGGTGTATTGCAGTTTGACGGGGCTGACACTGGCCTTCAGGCGGCCAGAGTCGTAGGTTTTCGGGAACAGCGATTTCAGGTTTCCACTCCAGCTGTATTCAATCTGGCCGTTGAGACCGGCAAAATGGGCGTTGACCCACCAGCTGGCCTGCCACGTGGGTTCTGTGGAAAATGAGAAGCTAAAAGATTGTTTTTTTGCCGGGCCCGCGGGCAGGTAGGTCGCGCTGCCTTTGACCGACTTAAAGCTGGATTTCAGGTCTTCGGCATCAAACAGGACGCTGTAAAAACCCAGTTCCTGCGGCGTAAGGGCAATGTCGTCTTGCCAGCGAAGTTGCGTTTCGTAGTCGCTGTAATCCGCAAATTTGACCCGGAGCGTGATCGTGCTGATGTCCGATTCGGTTTTCAGCGTGACCGGTGTGAAATTGGGCCACGGCATCGGTGTCTGCTCATCTGCGTACACCAGATCAACCGACATGATGTTGAAACCGGCCGGGTTGAAACCCAGACTAACCCGGCATTCACGCGTGATGACCGGCTTGTCAGGGCGGGTGGGTTCAGGCAGCGGCGTCGGGGTAAACGTGATAATGCTTTCTGCGGGCAACGTGCCCAGCAGCACGGCGATATCCTGTTGCTGTGTCAGCAAATACTGTTGCGGCACACTGTTGCTGTAGCTGACGTCGTAGCTGATTTTGGTCGGGATCTCATCCACAGAATGGATATTTCGCAGCGTATTACTGACCAGCAGCGACGCCGTTTCTACCAGAGAATTCCTGACCCGTTCGCGGGTCTGTTCTGAAGGTGCATTATCAAACTGTTCGTCCAGGGTAATCACACCGGCATCGATCTGCTGGTTGAGCAGGAGGGCAATGGTCTCCGGCTCACGGGCATCTTCATTGAACGCCAGCGTCAGAAATGCAACCCAGTCCGTTTCCATCCGTGCCGCCGCGCGGCTGCTGACGCTGAACTGGCTGCGGACCCGCAGGTAAACCTTGTTTTTATCGCCTCTGATAGCGTCGTCCAGAACCCCGCTTTCGCTATGCGTCAGCGCCATCCGGGATTGCTCAAACTCAACGTCATAACTGTCCGCTTCGGGCTGATGGACAAAACGCAGGAACAGGGACTGGCGGACATCGCCCTGGATCAGACTGATCTCGCCCGGCGACGGGATGAAATGTTCCCGGATATACGCTTTTAACGCCGGGGTATCTGCGGGCTGTGCAGGAGCGACGAAGGTCGCCATTCCCCCGCCGGGGCTGGTCAGTAAATGCAACGCGCTGATCTGACCTCCGGGAGTATCCAGCACGACCTGAGGGGCAAAGCTGCCATAGGTGTAGGCCTCCGGTGGCAGCGTCTGATCATGGAAAGCAAAGTCCCGGCCAAGCAGAAAGAAGTTTTGTAGCGTCTGCTCAGGGTTTAAATATTCAGTGTTCATCTTTCACCTTTAAAATCAATTGTTTGATTACCGGTTACATAGGCTGACCACGGGCCACCAGCAGATCTGTAGCGAAAACCGCTGGCATAAATAGAGGTGACCGTCCATTTGTAGTCGAATGTGTTATGCAGATGAGTGAAGTTATATTTTGTGGCAGGCATCAGGCTTTGCGGCTCAAACTCGAATTCTGCCGCAGTGACGCCGTCCGGCAGATTCACCGTGATGCGCGCCAGTTGCGCCCCAAACTGCGGAAAACTGTATGCGCCCAGTGTGGTGGACAGAGTGACTGGCCCGGGCAGCGGAACCACGCCTTCCCCGGATATCTGACGGGCTTCCACGTCGGCATACGTATTGCCGCAGAGGATCGGGTAACTGAAATCGGGCGCGTCAGAGGTTAATTTAAGGTTCTGATCCACGCCGCCAGAATGATAAGTCCCGCTGATTATGCTCTGGCGGGCAAAACCTTCATCCAGGCTGAGGGTCAGGAACTTACAGGGTAACGACGTGGGATCCAGCACCAGAAAGCGGTCCGCGCACTGCAACGGATCACCGGAGATTGTTTGCCAGCTTCCCCCGTGAAAATAATTCACGCGGACCTGATAGAAGAAGGGGCTTACGCCAAGTGAGCTGTTAAAAAACGTGAAGGTGACGCGACTTTTATCCGGCGTCAGAGCCTGCGTTTGTGTTTGTTTTTGCGGATAAATATTACCGGCCGGCAGCGTCAGCTGAATATCGATAGAAACGCCCGCACCCAGCCCTGGCGGTGGCGTGTAAAAAACGTCGATCGCCCGTTTGTCTTCTGGCATAGGGGGCGGAGTGACCCGGTGAATTATCGTGTCGGGCGACTTTTTGGCAATTTGCTGCGCAGCGCTGAAGGGATCGAGTAAAAAGCTCAAAGGGCGCAGGCTCAGCACGACGGTATCAAGTATGAAAATCACCCTGCCGCTTTGTGGTTGCGACGCCAGGCAGATCATGGCGACATTGCTGTTCGCCGGGCCCGCACAGGGTGAACCTGCCAGGTTACAGAGCCGGTCAAGGAAGGCCTGACAGAACATTCGAATCGCGGCGAGATCGTTCACCGGCAGCGCCGGGGCGATCGTCAGAGGCAGTTGACGGATATTTTGGTACAGATATTGCGTTAACAGCTCATAGCCAAACGCCACCCGGGTGCCGTCAGCGGTAACGGTTCCCGGAACGTTATCGGTTAACACCTGCATCAGCGCACGGGGATCAAATTCGATGGAATAGGGCAGGCGAGGTGATACCCCTTCTACAAAACCGTCCAGCCGGGCATTAAACCCGATGATTTTGTCGAGGATCGTATCCTCAAGCAGCTGAGTGCTTGCTGAATTAAGCAGAATAATGAACTGGATGTACTGCGCCGAATACCACGTGGCATCAAAGCTCTGCGCCCGCAGATCGCTGTGATACTCAACCGGCACGTCAAATCCCAGGCTCCCCGAGACCAGAGGCAAAATGTTCACCGCTTTACCCGGATACAGTTTTTTGAAATCTTCCAGGCTTTGCCCGCTGGCATACTCAAGCTCAGTCGTGAAACTCAGCCAACCATAAATGCTGTCTGCACTCGTACTACGGACAATATCCAGAGAAAACGGTAACGGCTCCGCCGCCTGAATACCGAGGGATTCCGGGTACAGAAAATAGGCTGCTTTTTGCTGATACGTCCCGATAAAGCGTTGCGTAGCTGTTGTTATAATGTTCTGAAAGTCCGGATATCCTTCGTACATAATATTATTCACCCATTACGTTGAGATGATTTTGGTAATCTTCATGCCATTCTTCTGGTAACTGGCTCAGAATGTTTTCAGGTCTCCGGTAATATTCATCTTCATAAAATCTTTGCATCTGGATATCGCCAACCAAAATGTTATTAGCGTACAGCACATTTTCATCGCGTTTTTCGCCAGACAGTTGCAGGTTAAATACCGTAGCTTCATCCGGCTGCGGTTGAATATCGATAACAATACTTTCACCCGTCAGTGTTAAAAGTTTGTCGCCAGATTTAAGCTCCCGCGCAATAATTACACCAGACGAGGTTATAAAAGGATGTCCGGGGCTGGCGACCACGCTGAGTATTTTATTGTCCGCAGCCTGTGCGACTATTTTTATACAATGCTGTTCCTGCCCGGTGGTGACGTTTTCAACGGTAAGCTCACCATTATTTACGGTTTTCACCCGGTCTCCCATTCTCATCGCTGAAATTATTTTTTCACTGCCGTCAGTCATCGTTATTTGGGTGTTTTCATGCAGGCACCCGTAAACAATTTTCATCGGCTTTATTGTGACCGTATTTAAAAGTTGCTGACCGGGGACTATATCTTTAGGGGCATTAGTGATAAAGGCTGCAATGCTTTTTCCTGAGACGGAAAGAATGAGTTTAAAAACATAATAAACCATTTCGCCGGAATCAAAATCGACCTTATTAAATTTTAGCCAGTTAAGGTCCCATTTGATGTTATTGCCGGCGATGGTTGAATTTTTGGGGTCGAAAAAATCAAATCCCGGATAAGGCGTAATCGGGTTACCCCCCGCGCGGGTGCGTATCAGGTAGATACTGCTCATCCCGTTAACGGGTTTGCCACCACTGACATCAATATTCCCGCCGTAGGTGATATAACCTTTGACCGGGACACTGACGATGCCCCCGCCCTCATAGGGCTGGCTGTAGTCACAGTCGGCCTCCACGCGCGTTAAGCAAATTTTTATTTCGTTTGGATTATGAATAGTCTGTGGAGATTCATTATAAATTTCCTGAGGGTAGTTCTGCGTGGTAATAATTTCAGCGCCGTAGACCGTCATGTTATTGATGGTTTGCGCAAAGGTATAAATCACCGTGACCGGGAAATCAGCTTTTTTATCACTGTCCGGATATACCCCTTCAGCACCGATAACACAATCCGCGGCATTCACATAATTCTGTGTATATTTTACCGGGCCGACATTGGTGGCATCACCGTCAAATAATCCCAGCGTTTGCGTCACATTGTTGGCGGAAACAGGAAGAGAACCCACGGCATCCGCGCGATAATTTTTTCCATCGGTAGAGTCAACCCGGACAATACTGTATACCGGAGTGACAGAGTCATTTGCTGCCTGACTTAACTGGCCGGTGCTGCCTTTAAGTTTTTTTGCGTTTTCCCAACATTGGGAGAATTGACGGGAATTCGCGTAGGCTAAACCGGAAAGCTTTAACTGAATGTCATAAAAATTGACCAGCAGAGTATTTCCCGGATCAATAATAAAAACGCCTTTATTGCCATAGTTGTTGATGACATTTTTTACAACGCTCTTTTCATCGGCTGTATAATTTTGTGTAGTCATAAATTCAGCACCCAATAAACTTCAGACACAAGGCTATGAAAATGGCAGTAACGAACTTCTGCCATTGCGAGTTATGCAATAATTCTTTAAAAATTAAATGCACTAATGAATAGCAATCGAATTATTTTAGCCTGGTGGGGTGTGAGTGCACCAGATTACCCGTCAGGCAATATCCGGCGAACCTTAATATTTCAAAAGTTGCAAAGTGAAGTCATTATTTAACACGACTTTTCCTGAACAACAGGAAAGCCGTTTTTTAAGTAAATTCAAATTTTCATGTAAGAATGCGTTCCGTAATGGAGTGTGTTTCTTATATTTAGAGACTGTCATGAACGACATAATCAACAATAGCAACATTGCAAAGAAGATCAAACGACACATAAAAAAAGATTAAGAATTATCTTGATGCGGGAAAGAGGAGTTTGTGCACCGGTCGGTATGGCAACACGATGATATCTCAGTGTGTTCTGCCGCTTTGATGCTGCACGCAGATGTTAGTAAGGACAAAGTGACGCAAAAACCACCATTGTAATTGATTGAAGTATATGAATAAAAATATTTTTCTGAGATATCGATAATGGCAATGATTTAAATATGCCAAAAACAAAGAAGAACCTGTTTAGACCATGAATGAGATTTTTTTGTGATGGGAACAGCCTTTTTTACGTTTTTAATCTGACCTGACAGACATAAAATTAGTAAATACATAAGTATTGGTTAAGTATTTCGGTTGAATATGGGAGCAGCAGATACGTGACGCGTGACCTAAAGGTAACAAGTTTTGAGACGCGTCCCTGCATCCCCAATCCTGAATCTCTATTTCACTGCGCCTTTTGCCGCCTGTTCGATCAGTGCGGCCACTTCTTTTGGATGTGACTCGTAAACTGAATGGCTGGCGCCCGCGATTTCAACCGTGTGGCTGTGTGCGCGTTTGGCGTACATCCGTTCTAAATCCGGGTTAATGATCTTGTCGGACTTCGCCACCATGTACCAGCTTGGTTTTACTTTCCATGCAGGATCCGGGATGTTGGCCGTGAACACGCTGGCGGATGTCAGCATTTGTGCCTGCGCTTCGAATTCGGCTTGTTTAAGCGGTAAATCAGCGGCGAAGTCAGCCGGGAAATTCGCCGGATTGATGTAAAGGAAACCGTCCGGCGTTTTGGCAAACGGGTGCGCGGAGTTCGGGAATTTCTTGCCGTTTATCGCTTCAGTTTCGCCGTTATCCAGGGCATGCGCCGCGATATAAACCAGCCCGGCGACGTGCGGATCGTTACCCGCTTCCGTAATAATCGCGCCGCCGTAGCTGTGACCCACCAGGATCGCCGGGCCATCTTGCCTGTCTAAAATACGTTTGGTGGCAGCGACGTCTTCCGGGAACGACGTCAGCGGTTCCTGCACCAGCGTCACTTTATAGCCGTCATGCGTCAGGATGTCGTACACCGGACGCCAGCCCGAACCGCCGACAAATGCGCCATGAACCAGCACGATATTTTTGACCGGTGCGGCCAGTGCAGCCTGAGAACCGAACGCGGCTGCGACGGCAACCAGTAATGTAGAAGCTAAACGTAAACGCATGGCATGACCTCTTTGCTTTAAATCAGAATGAACATCGGATGTGTGATTTCACTCTGAGCCCGCGGCTCTGACAGGCGGGTGACGGCTTCATGACAAAAACGTCATTTGTGAAAACGCTTTCCCTCAGTAAATCCTCACGTCACAGGGCATCCGGTTCTATTTGTTTTGTAAAGGCAGGGCGGGGCCATATATCGGAACATTGTGCGTACGAAAATGCCGCGACTTATTCCCGCTTGTGCAAATCGTGGTCTATATTCATTCAGTAAGCAGAACTTTCTGAGGGAAATGAAACAGGATATTCCGAATTACGGGGCGCTTTCTGAACGTAATTTATGGGGATATCTGGCAATGCAGGTTTTTTATAAATTAATTGCTAATCAATGGGTTGAATTTACTGTAACCGTTACCATGGAAATTTATTAATACCCCTGTGGTTATCGGGTTAATTTTCATGTGAAACAAACCGTTTATTTCATATGGGAGAAAAAACGCCACAAGTTGTATATACACGCAGGTTTGGGGCGGAGATTTAAAATGAGAATGGCCCTCAGATGTACTCTGCGTGCGATATTTTGTTAAAAAGTTATATTTGTAAAGTTGCGTATGTACTAACAGGAAGAAAAAAACTATAGTGACGCCCTTCACCGCTCTCAATCAGATTGGTCGATTTGTGTCTACTTCTAATGTCTAAAATTGAGATGTGCGTCGTCTTTTTTGACTCAGCCTTTTAACTTAAAACAAAAGAACTCATAAAGTGAACGCCAAAACCTCTGCTTTTATCATCACGTTTTTATCAGTTTTGAACCCAGTTTCAGTCAGTTACGCACAGTCAGCGCCGGGCACTTCCGCGAAAGATTCCGACGATTCGTCAGATTCTTCCTCGCTGATGGTCATCAGGCGTGAAAGTACCGGTGGATTATCCGAACTGGATACCCCTGCGGCGGTCAGCGTGATTGATGGCGACGATTTCAGAAACAGCAAAGCGCAGGTCAACCTGTCTGAAAGCCTCGGCAGCGTTCCGGGTTTACAGGTTCAGAACCGCCAGAACTATGCGCAGGATTTACAGCTTTCCGTTCGCGGATTCGGCAGCCGTTCCATGTATGGCGTGCGTGGCGTGCGCATTTATGTTGATGGCATTGCGGCCACCATGCCAGACGGGCAGGGGCAAACTTCCAATATCGACCTGAACTCGGTCGACCGCGTGGAAGTGCTGCGCGGCCCGTATTCAGCGCTTTACGGCAACTCTTCCGGCGGCGTTGTCAATGTGGATACCCAAACCGGTTCCCAGCCCGCCAGGCTTGAAGCCGGCACCTATTTCGGCAGTTACGGTTCTTTCCGTAACAGCGTAAAAGCCAGCGGCGCAACCGGCGACGGTACGCATGCGGGCGACGTGAATTACCTGATTTCCGGTTCGCGATTCACCACCGACGGCTACCGTGACCACAGCGGTACGCAGAAAAATCTTGGTAACGGCAAGCTGGGCGTGCGTATCGATGACGCCAGCACCCTGACGCTGATGTTTAACAGCGTGTCCGTTGATGCGAATGATCCGGGCGGTCTGACCGGGTCCGAATGGCACGATAACCCGAAACAGGCGACCCGCGCCGATCAGTATAATGCGCGTAAATCGCTGGATCAGACGCAGGTCGGCCTGCGCTATCAGCGTCAGATGGGCGAGAACGACGAGTTCAGCCTGATGACGTATCACGGCGAACGCCACACAACGCAATACCAAACCATTCCTGCCGCGTCGCAGAAAAACCCGCTGAACGCAGGCGGTGTGATTGTGCTGGAGCGTAAATATTCCGGTGTGGATACCCGCTGGAAACATGACGATCAGATGGGTTCCGTGCCGTTCTCCGTCACCGGTGGCCTGGATTATGAAACCATGACCGAGCGCCGTTTCGGTTATGAGAACTTCGATGCGGATGGCGATCTTGGCGTGAAGGGCAATGAACGCCGTAACGAAAAGAACGTGATGTGGAACCTTGATCCGTATCTGCAAACCACGTGGAACCTGACGCCGCGCTGGACGCTGGATGTCGGCGCGCGCTACAGCACCGTTAATTTCGATTCGACGGATTACTACATCACCGGCAGCAACCCGGATGACAGCGGTTCGCGCCGTTATCACAAACTGTTGCCAATGGCGTCCCTGAACTTCGCGGTGACGCCAACGCTGAATACTTATGTCTCTGCGGGTCGTGGTTTTGAAACGCCGACCATTAACGAGCTTTCTTACCGCACTGACGGCAAGTCCGGCCTGAACCTGGATCTGCAACCGGCGACCAGCACAACGGTTGAAGTCGGCAGCAAATGGCGCGTAGGCAACGGTTTAGTGACCGCCGCCGTGTTCCAAACCGATACCGATGACGAGCTGGTGGTGGCCGAAAGTGTCGGGGGCCGTTCGAGCTATATGAACGCCGGGAAAACACGTCGTCGCGGGCTGGAGCTGTCGCTGGATCAGCAGTTCGAAGAGAACTGGCGTCTGAAAATGGCCTGGACGTTGCTCGATGCGACATTCCGCAATGAGACCTGCGGCGCGGGCGACTGTACGCCAGCGGGTAACCGTCTGCCGGGGATCGCACGCAACATGGGCTACGCCTCACTGGAATGGGCACCGGTTGACGGCTGGCACGCCGGCGCGGATGTCCGCTACATGAGTGATATCGAAGTCAATGATGAAAACAGCGAACAGGCACCGGCCTATACCGTGGCCAGTGTGAGTGCGGGTTACCGCTTCAACTGGGACAAAGTGACGCTCGACCTGTTCACCCGCGTCGATAATCTGTTCGACAAAAATTACGTCGGTTCCGTGATCGTCAATGAAGGCAATGGCCGCTATTTCGAGCCGGCACCTGGCAGGAACTACGGTGGCGGAGCTACGCTCTCTTATAGCTTCGAATAAGTTTTATGTTTTCAATCAGTCAGAGAAGTCCGTTTTAATTTTGTAAAAAAGTACCCCGCGAAGCTGCCAGACGCCTGTACGTGTTAACGCTGGCAGCATTCGCAAGGCATGACGCCCGGGTAAACCGGGTGTTCTTGAAGATTCAGCGCACCTGAATCGACGATTATAAAAATCTGTAAGGTCATCAACTATGGAAACGAAAGCCTCGTTATCACGCATCGTCGTAATAATTACCGCTTTGTTCGCCGCGTTAAGCGGGATTTATCTTTTAGTCGGCGGTATCTGGCTGGCGAAATTAGGTGGTTCTCTTTATTACATTATTGCCGGTGTTATTTCGCTGGTTACCGCGTGGTTGCTGTATCGCCGTCGCTCCTCTGCATTATTGCTGTATGCAATCTTCCTGTTCGGCACCACGGTGTGGGCTGTCTGGGAAGTGGGCACAGACTTCTGGGCACTGACGCCGCGTTTAGACGTCACCTTCTTCCTGGGCCTGTGGATCTTACTGCCTGTTGTTTATAATCAGATGCTGGCGAAAAATGCCTTTGCACGCGGCGCTCTGGCGCTGTCTCTGGTGTTCACAGTGCTCGTGCTGGCGTATTCCGTCTTTAACGACCCGCAGGAGATCAACGGCACCCTCAAAGCTGCCGATGCGGCACCTGCCGCGACCGATTCCGGCGTTCCAGCCAGTGACTGGCCGGCCTATGGCCGTACTCAGGGCGGTACCCGTTACTCGCCGCTGAGCCAGATCAACGATAAAAACGTCAGCAAACTCGACGTGGCATGGACCTTCCGTACCGGAGACCTGAAGACCCCGAATGATCCGGGCGAAATCACCGACGAAGTCACGCCAATCAAAATCGGCGACATGCTTTACCTGTGTACGCCGCACCAGAAGCTGTTTGCTCTGGATGCTGCAACCGGTAAAGAAAAGTGGAAGTTCGATCCTGAGCTGAAACCAAACCCAACCTTCCAGCACGTGACCTGTCGCGGGGTGTCTTATCACGAGACTACGCCAGCCGCGCAAGGCACCGAAACGAACGGTGCAGCGCCTGCTGTTTGTTCACGTCGTATCATTCTGCCAGTCAACGATGGCCGTCTGTTTGCGCTGGACGCCGAAACCGGCGCACGTTGCCCGGCATTCGGTAACAACGGTGAGCTGAACCTGCAAGGCAACATGCCTTACGCAACGCCGGGCCACTACGAGCCAACTTCACCGCCAATCATCACGAAATCTGTGATTATCGTGGCCGGTGCGGTTACCGATAACTACTCAACCCGCGAGCCTTCAGGCGTTATTCGTGGTTTTGATGTTGAGACCGGCAAACTGCTCTGGGCGTTCGATCCGGGCGCTGCTGATCCGAACAAAATGCCTGCTGATGGCCAGCACTTCACGCCGAACTCCCCGAACTCATGGGCGCCTGCGTCTTATGACGACAAACTGGATCTGGTTTACCTGCCAATCGGCGTGGCGACACCAGACATCTGGGGCGGCAACCGTACTCCTGAAATGGAACGTTACGCGAGCGGCCTGCTGGCGCTGAATGCCACCACAGGTAAACTGGCATGGTTCTACCAGACTGTTCACCATGACCTGTGGGATATGGACGTTCCGGCGCAGCCGACGCTGGCTGACATCACCGACAAGAACGGCAACAAAGTGCCTGCGATTTATGTTCCGACCAAAACCGGTAACATCTTCGTGCTGGATCGCCGTGACGGTAAGCTGATTGTAGATGCACCTGAAAAACCTGTTCCGCAGGGCGCGGCGAAAGGCGACCATGTGTCTCCGACTCAGCCGTTCTCAGAACTGACTTTCCGTCCGGAAGCGAAACTGACCGGTAAAGACATGTGGGGCGCCACGATCTACGACCAGCTGATGTGTCGTGTGATCTTCCACAAACTGCGTTATGAAGGCACCTTCACACCGCCATCCGAGCAGGGCACTCTGGTGTTCCCGGGTAACCTCGGTATGTTCGAGTGGGGTGGGATTTCTGTGGATACCGACCGTCAGGTGGCTATCGCTAACCCGATTGCTCTGCCGTTCGTGTCTAAACTGATCCCACGTGGTCCTGGCAATCCTATGGAGCCAGATGAGAACGATAAAGGCGGTTCCGGTACTGAGACGGGCATTCAGCCACAGTACGGCGTGCCATTCGGCGTCACGCTGAATCCGTTCCTGTCTCCGCTGGGCTTCCCTTGTAAACAGCCTTCATGGGGTTACATCTCCGGTGTTGACCTGAAAACCAATGATATCGTGTGGAAAAAACGTATCGGTACCGTGCGCGACAGCTCACCATTACCGCTGCCGTTCAAAATGGGTATGCCAATGCTTGGCGCGCCGATTTCTACCGCCGGTAACGTGTTCTTCATCGCCGCGACCGCAGATAACTACCTGCGTGCATTCGATATGAGCAACGGTGACAAACTGTGGGAAGCCCGTCTGCCAGCAGGCGGCCAGGCAACCCCTATGACTTACTCTGTGAATGGCAAACAGTACGTTGTTATCGCCGCCGGTGGTCACGGTTCATTCGGCACCAAACTGGGCGATTACATCATCGCTTACGCACTGCCAGACGAGAAGTAATCCGCGTTTGAAGAAAGTGTGAAGATAATGGAAAGGC